>JBCCLX010000059.1:0-15397 GCA_039026635.1 Pseudomonadota bacterium | reverse complement strand
GGTCTCCGCCTCGACGACGACGACGCCCTTGGACCCGGCCCTCAGCGCCAATTGACCCGCGCGCAGGCGCATCGCATCGGCGCCAAAGACCTCATAGCGCCAGCCATGCAGCGCGGGGACATCCGGCTCATCATCGCCCGCGAGCGCGTCGAGCTCTGAGGACGTGGCAATCAGTTTCGATGCAATTCCAAGCTCATCCGAGCGCGCTTTGAGAAACACTCTCAAGAGATCTGCGACCGCCGCCGATCCTTCGCGGCGGCGCGGCGGGGGCGGCAGGCGGGGTCGGTCGTCCGGCGGGCAGGCCAGCCCACGCTCGACAGCAGCAAGGATCTCCTCGGCCACATCCTGCTTGCGCCCCTCACGCTGAAGCATGCGCAGCTTGTTCAGCGCCTCCATGGTGCGCGGGCGTGCGGCGGCCACCTCAGCGATGGCATCGTCCTTCAAGAGCCGCGTGCGCGGCACGTCCCGCTCCCGCGCCGCCATCTCGCGCCACCGGGCAAGCTCGCGCACGACCGCCAGCATCTCAGGATTAGAGGTGCGTGCCTTGACCCGCCGCCACGCCTCGTCTGGATCGGTGTCATAGGTCGCCGGATCGGTCAGGATTGCGATCTCTTCGGAGAGCCAATGGGTCCGCCCCGAGGCCTCCAACCGGCGCGACAGCGCCTCATAGACCACGCGCAGATGCGTCACATCCCCGATCGCATAGTCGAGCTGCTTCTGGCTCAGCGGACGACGCGACCAATCCGTGAAACGCGAGGATTTATCGAGCTCCGCCTTCGCGATCTTGCGCACCAGCGTCTCGTAGCCGACCTGCTCGCCATAGCCGAGGACCATGGCCGCCACCTGTGTGTCAAAAAGCGGCTCCGGCACGATCTGACCAAGATTGAAGAAGATCTCCACATCCTGGCGCGCGGCATGAAAGACCTTCACAACACGCGGATCGCCCATCAGGCGAAAGAGCGGCGCGAGGCCGATGCCCTCACTGAGCGGATCGACGATCACCGCCTCTCCACTCTCCGGCCCATCCGGCCCCGGAATCGCCAGCTGTACCAGGCAGAGCTGTGCCCAATAGGTGCGCTCGCGCAAGAATTCGGTGTCGACACAGACATAGGGTGCGGTGGCGAAGGACGCACATGTCTCCGCTAAGTCTGCGCTGTCAGTGATTACCCTCATGCGGGTTGGTTAACGAAGTTATTCGGGGCTGTCCCGCCTTTCTTTTCCCGTTTTGACGCAGCGGCATTGCCGGGGCACGCCCGTTGCGGTTGTGTGACTGCCCAGCCAAAGATCTGGGTCGGCGCGGAGCATCGGACGGAAGCAATGCAGACAGTGCTGGTGGCCAATCGAAAAGGCGGGGTCGGCAAGACGCTGATTTCGATCACGCTCGCCGCGGCGCTGGCCGCGCGCGGGGGCAAGGTCGCGATCGCGGATGCGGATGCCCAGCAATCGGCGCTCGCCTGGCTATCGCTGAGGCCGGCTACGGCGCGACCGATCCGCGGGCTTTCCTGGAAAAAGTCAGCCGATATTGGCGAGCACCCAAAGAAGCTCGACTGGCTGGTGATCGACGCCCCCGGCGCGCTCAAGGGCAGCCGGGCCGAAGCACTGATCGGCGAAGCGCGCGCCGTCGTCACCCCCCTTCAGCCCGGCTTGTTCGATCTTGGCGCCACGCGCCTCTTTCTCGATGAGATCGAGGACATCAAGCGGATCGCGAAGGGCAAGATCCCCGTCTATCTGGTCGCAAACCGGCTGCGCCCGGGCAGAGCGGCAGCCGCCCTCGATGCCGCCGCAACAGATCTTGGCCGCCCACTCGCCGCGCGCCTGCCCGAGCGGGCGGCTTATGCCGATCTCGCCGCCGGTGGGCTCTCCATTTTCGACAGCGAGCGGGCGGTCCACACGCGCCTGCGCGAACCCTGGGCACCGCTTCTGGAGGCACTTGCCTAGCGAGCCCTTGATCATGCGCTGACCGTCGCCATCTGCGGGCGCATGAGCATTGCCCTTCCCGACGCCACCGCGCTCGACCCCGCCCGCCGACGCCGCCTTGCCATCGAGGCGACGCTCCTTTTCGTGGGCGTGCCCCTCGTCATGCTGCTGACGGCCGGCAGCTTCCCGCTTTTTCCGATCCTCGGCATCCTCACAGCCCTCGCTATCATCCTCCTCGCTCAGACGCCAGACTGGTCCTCGCGGGAGCTGCTGCAAGGCGATCTGCGGCCCTGGCTCGGTTTTGCGGCGGCCTATATCGTCGCGACGCTCGTCATCACGGGCGGGCTTGTCCTCTGGCTCGTGCCCGACGCCTTCCTCGGCTTCCCGACCCGTGCGCCGGAACGGTGGCTCCTGGTGATGATGCTTTATCCAATCGTCTCGGTCTTGCCGCAGGAGCTGATTTTTCGGCCGCTCTTCTTTCGGCGCTACGGCGGGCTCTTCCCCTCCCTGAACGCCGCCATCCTCGCCAACGGCCTGGTCTTCGGCATTGGGCATCTCTTCTACCAAAACCCGGTAGCCATCGGGATGACGACGTTTTCGGGGCTCATCATCGGCTGGGCCTATGCGCGTTCGGGCTCCTTCCTGCTCGCCTGCATCCTGCATGCGGCCGGGGGGATGCTGGTCTTTACAATGGGGCTCGGGCGGTTCTTCTACCACGGCGCCATCCCGACCTGAGGCCCCGCGCTTCGGTACGGAAGGCCGGCCGAGGCGCGCTGCCCCTTGACAGCGGCGTCCCCGCACCGCACCCCGCGGCTCCAACAGCGCACCGCGCCCGACCCAGACCGCCCGCGTCTAAACCCGAGGGAATGTTATGCACGCCTATCGCAGCCACACCTGCGCCCAGCTCCGCGCCGAGCACGTCGGCCAAGACGTCCGCCTCTCCGGCTGGGTCCACCGGGTGCGCGACCATGGAGGCGTGCTCTTTATCGACCTGCGCGACCATTACGGCATCACCCAGGTGCTCGCCGATCCGGACAGCCCGGCATTCTCGGAGGTCGAAAAAGTGCGCGCCGAATGGGTCGTGCGCATTGACGGCGTGGTGAAGGCACGAGCCGAGGATCTGAAGAACGACAAGCTCGATACCGGCGATATCGAGGTCTATGTGAAGGGGCTCAAGGTCCTGAGTGCGGCCGACGAGCTCCCGCTGCCGGTCTTCGGTGAGCTCGAGTATCCCGAGGAGACGCGGCTCAAGTACCGCTTCCTCGACCTGCGGCGCGAGCGGCTGCATGCCAACATCATGCTGCGCTCGAATGTCATCGCTTCGATCCGCCGGCGCATGACCGAGGGTGGGTTTTTCGAGTTCCAGACGCCGATCCTGACCGCCTCCTCGCCAGAGGGCGCGCGCGATTTCCTCGTGCCGAGCCGGCTGCACAACGGCAAGTTCTACGCGCTCCCCCAGGCGCCGCAGCAGTTCAAGCAGCTCTGCATGGTCGCGGGCTTCGATCGGTACTTCCAGATCGCCCCCTGCTTCCGTGACGAGGACCCGCGCGCCGACCGCTCGCCCGGCGAATTCTACCAGCTCGACATCGAGATGAGCTTTGTCGAGCAGGAGGACGTGTTCCAGGCAATCGAGCCGGTGATGCGCGGGCTTTTTGAGGAGTTCGGCGGCGGCCGCCCGGTCACCCCCGTCTTTCCCCGCATCCCCTATGCGGAGGCGATGTTGAAATACGGCTCGGACAAGCCAGACCTGCGCAACCCCATCGAGATGCAGGTCGTCTCGGAGCATTTCGCCGGCTCCGGCTTCAAGATTTTCTCCAAGATCCTGGAGGAAGACGGCACCGAGATCCGCGCCATCCCCGCGCCAACGGGCGGCAGCCGCGCCTTTTGCGACCGCATGAACTCCTGGGCTCAGAGAGAGGGCCTGCCCGGCATGGGCTACATTTTCTGGCGCGAGGAAGGGGGTGCGGTCGCAGGCTCTGGCCCGCTCGCCAAGAACATCGGGCCCGAGCGGACGGAGGCGATCCGCGAACAGCTGGGCCTCACCGCCGGTGACGCGGCCTTCTTCCTGGCAGGCAAGCCGGCGAGCTTTGTCGATGTGGCCGGGCGCGCCCGCAATGTGATCGGCAGCGAGCTGGGGCTGACCGCCACGGAGCGGTTCGACTTCTGCTGGATCGTCGATTTTCCCATGTACGAGTGGGACGACGAAACCAAGACGCTCGACTTTTCGCACAACCCCTTCTCGATGCCCCAGGGCGGGCTAGAGGCGCTCAACAGCCAAGAGCCGCTCGATGTGCTGGGCTACCAGTACGATATCGTATGCAACGGCGTTGAGCTCTCCTCCGGCGCGATCCGGAACCACAAGCCGGAGATCATGTTCCGCGCCTTCGAGATCGCGGGCTATGATGCCTCGACCGTGGAACAGCGCTTTGGCGGCATGCTCAATGCCTTCCGCTATGGCGCGCCGCCCCATGGCGGGATCGCGCCGGGCATCGACCGGATCGTGATGCTGCTGGCCGGGGCCGAGAACATCCGGGAGGTTATCATGTTCCCGATGAACCAGCGGGCAGAGGACCCGATGATGGGCGCCCCGTCCGCCGTCGATCCGCAGCTCTTGCGCGACCTCGGCCTGCGTCTCATCCCGAAGGACTGAACGGCACCCCGCGCTCGCCAACAGGCGAGCCGGGTCATACTGGGTCGCCCCTTGCCCTCCCATCAGGGATGAACCGGCGTTCACATTTAACGTGTACGCTGGTGCATCCCCTTGCGCTTTTGTCGCAATTTCCGCACTATCGAACACAGGGGGATTTTCATGGAGCGGTGAAGCTACGTCGTTCTCACGACGCTTTGGCGTATCTCTCCATGATGATAAGCTACAGAACCCGACTGGCTTGTTTCGCATCACAAAGGTCTTGCGAATGTGGTTTTATGTCGTTCAACCACGCGCCCGTTGGGACAAAGACGCGCTGATTTGTTTAAGTGTTTGCGATGATACTGCAGAACCACACACGAAACCTGTCAGTTTCCTGTCAGCCTCGGGTTGTCACCCGGCGCTGCCGCTGCCTGCGCCGGCCCAACACAGGGCCCGTGCGCATCGTGGGCGCGGGGGTGCCCGCGGCTTCCTGATCAGTCTTAGCACCGCATGATGTGAGAAGGTGTCTCTGCGATGAATGATGAGAACGCACTGCCGTCGACGCCGGGGAACGACGTCATCGAGGGGACGGTGCAAAGCGATGTGCTCTCCGGCGGCCTCGGCAACGACACGCTCAACGGGCTGGACGGTGGCGATCGCTATCTGTTCTCGGCCGGCGATGGTCAGGACATCATCGACGACAATGGTTTTGGCGACAGTGATCGGCTGATCATCACCGGCTATCTTCCCGCCGAGGCAACGCTTCTGCCGGCGACGCCCGACAGCCCTAACCTCGTCATCACCTTCGCCAACAGCAGCGACCGGATCGAGATCGTCAACACGCTCGCCGGCGACAGCGCCGATACGATCGAAGTGATCGAATGGGACGACGGGACGACCTGGAACCGGCTGACCTATGCCGGCATCGCGCGCAGCACGCTGCTCTCGGCCCAGGCAACCTCCGGCGATGACACGATCGAGGGCACCTCCCAAGCCGACACGCTCCAGGGCGGGCTTGGCAATGATACGCTGATCGGTGGCGACGCCTCGGATCTCTACCTCTACGCCTCGGGCGATGGCCGGGATGTCATCGACGACAACGGGTTCGGCGATCGCGACCGGCTGGAGATCTCAGGCTATGGTCCGAATGATGCGACGCTGCTGCCTGCGGGTGTGGATGGCGCCGATCTGCTCATCCAATTCACCAACGCCGGCGACTCGATCACGATCGTCAACACCCTGCTCGGCACCGCTCAGGACACGATCGAAGAGATCGCTTTTGAAGACGGCACGATCTGGACGCGCACGCAGTATCTGGCCCTGGCCCGCGCCTCGGGGCTCAACGCCCAGGCGACCTCGGGCGACGATCAGATCACTGGCACCGCGGAGGCGGACCGGCTGGCGGGCGGGCGCGGTAACGACACGATCAACGGCCTCGACGGATCGGACACTTATATCTATGCCGCCGGCGATGGTGCGGACACGATCGAGGATAACGGCTTCGGCGATCGCGATCGTCTCGAGATCTCGGGCTACACGCCCACGCAGGTGACGGTTCAGGTGGCGAATGCCGACGCCACTGACCTTGCCCTCATCTTCCCGAACCAGCTCGACAGCATCATCATCATCAATACGCTAACCGGGGACACGGCCGATACGATCGAAGAGATTGCGTTCGACGACGGCACTGTGTGGACCCGCGATGTCTATGTCTCCCTGGCGCTGGCCGAGGAACCGCCCAACCCGCTCGCCACGGACGGCAATGATGTCCTGACGGGATCACCACTGGCCGACACGCTCGATGCCGGGCCGGGCAACGATACGATCAACGGGCTCGATGGGTCGGACATCTACATCTACGAGGCCGGCGACGGCGCGGATATCATCGAGGACAACGGCTACCTCGACACCGACCGCATCGTGATCTCGGGCTACACGGCGGCGCAGGCGGTGCTGCGGCCGGCGGCGCAGAACAGCACGGACCTGATCATCGATTTCCCGGCCGCGGGCGACAGCATCACGGTCATCAACACGCTGAACGGCAGCGTTTTCGACGGCATTGAAGAGATCGCCTTCGCCGACGGCACGGTCTGGACCCGCGAGGTCTATGAGGCCCTGGCCCGCGCGACCGTCGTTTCCGCGCAAGTGACCAGCGGCAACGACATCATCCGCGGCACGACGCGAGACGACACGATTTTCGGCAGCCTCGGCGACGACGTTCTGAACGGCCTCGACGGCTCCGATACCTATCTCTTCAGCGCTGGCGATGGCGTCGACATCATCGAGGACAATGGCTACGCCGATACCGACCGTCTGCAGATCTCCGGCTACACGCCGGATCAGGCAATCCTGACCATCGGCGGCGCGAACAACACCGATCTCGTCATCGAGTTCGCCGGTGGCAACGACGAGATCAGGATCGTCAACACGGTCAACGGCAATGTCTTCGACACGATCGAGGAGATCGCCTTCGACAACGGCACCGTCTGGACCCGCGCGCAGTACGTGGCACTGGCGCGGGATGCCCGGGCAAGCCAGAGCCAATCGGATGGCAACGACGTCATCCAGGGCACCGACCAGAACGACATTCTCGCAGGCGGGCGCGGCAATGACACGCTGAACGGCCTCGACGGCTCCGATACCTATCGCTTCGTGGCCGGCGACGGGCAGGACACGATTGAGGACAACGGCTTTGCCGATCGCGACCGGCTGGAGATCTCGGGCTACACGCCCGGCCAGGCCGTGCTGAGCATCGCCGGGACGAACAACACCGACCTCGTCCTCTCGTTCAACGGCGGTGCCGATCAGATCACGATCATCAACACGCTCAACAGCAGTGTGTTCGACTCGATCGAGGAAATCGCCTTCGACGACGGCACCGTCTGGACCCGCGCCGAATACACCACCATGGCGCTGATGGCTGCAGTGGCGTCGCAGGCGACCTCGGGCAACGACATCATCACCGGCACATCGCAGGCCGAGACGCTGGCAGGCGGGCTCGGCAACGACACGCTGAGCGGCCTCGACGGCTCCGACACCTACGTCTTCGCCGCGGGCGACGGGCAGGATGTGATCGAGGACAACGGGTACCTCGATACCGACCGCCTCGAGATCTCGGGCCATCTCTCCTCGGCGGCCCGTCTCCTGCCCGCCTCCCAGGGCAGCCCGGACCTCGTCATCACCTTCGCCAACAGCAGCGATCAGATCACGATCCGGAACACGCTGACAGCCGATGTCTACGACTCGATCGAGCAGATCGCCTTTGCCGACGGCACCGTCTGGTCCCGGGCCGAGTTCACCTCCATCGCCCTCGCCAACGCCGTCTCCAGCGGAGCGACGAACGGCGACGATACGATCACCGGCACACCGCAGGCCGACACCCTCGCCGGCGGGCTCGGCAATGACACGCTGAACGGCCTCGACGGCTCCGACACCTATGTCTTCGCCGCAGGCGACGGGCAGGACACGATCGAGGACAATGGCTTCGGCGACAGCGACGTTCTCAGCATCTCCGGCCATGCCTCCAGCGCCGCAATCCTCAACCCGGTCTCGCCCGGCAGCCCGGACCTGCTGATCACCTTTGCGAACAGCAACGATCAGATCACGATCATCAACACGCTGAACGGCGACATCAACGACACGATCGAGCGGATCTCCTTCGCCGACGGTATCGTCTGGAACCGCGCGCAATATGCCGCCATCGCGCTCGGCAATGCCGTGAACTCACAGGCCACAACCGGCGACGATACGATCACCGGCACGCCACAGGCCGATACGCTCGCAGGTGGGCTCGGCAACGACACGCTGAACGGGCTCGACGGGTCGGACACCTATGTCTACGCCGCCGGCGATGGCGCGGACACAATCGATGACAACGGCTTTGGCGATACGGATCGGCTCACGATCTCCGGCTATGCCTCGACCGTCGCCACCTTGCTACCGGCCTCTGCGGGAAGCCCGGATCTCGTCATCACCTTCCCGACCAACACCGATCAGATCACGATCGTCAACACGCTGACCGGCAACATCAACGACACCATCGAAGAGATCGCCTTTGCCGATGGCGTCGTGTTGACCCGGACCCAATACGCCGCGCTTGCCAATGCGAACGCGTCCAACATCCCGCCGGCAACGAACGGCAACGACACGATCACGGGCACCTCTCAGCCCGATGTGCTGAGCGGTGGGCTCGGCAACGATACGCTGAGCGGCGGCGACGGCTCGGACGACTACCTCTTCGCCATCGGCGATGGCCAGGACACGATCGAGGATAACGGTTTTGGCGATACGGATCGGCTCATCCTGACCGGCATCAACCAGGCCGATGTGACCCTGCTGCCGGCCGCGCCGGACAGCCAAGATCTGCTGATCACCTTCCCCAGCAACGCCGGCAATCAGATTACCATCGTCAATACGCTGACGAACAATCCCGCTGACACGATCGAGCAGATCGTCTTTGCCGACGGGACGATCCTGACCCGGGCGGAGTATGCGGCCATCGCGCTGGCGAACTCTGTGAGCTCTCAGGCGACGACCGGCGACGACACGATTGTGGGCACGAACGGGCCCGACACCTTGGCGGGCGGGCTTGGTGACGACACAGTGAGCGGGCGCGACGGCTCCGACACCTATCTGTTCACGCGCGGGGACGGTAAGGACACCATCGATGACAACGGGTTCGGCGATACCGACCGGTTGAACATCTCCGGCTACACGCCGGCGCAAACGATCCTAGCGCCAGCGGCCCCCGACAGCCCGGACCTGGTGATCACCTTCCTCGCTTCCATGGATGAGATCACCATCATCAACACGCTCACGGGCAACACCATCGATGCCATCGAGCAGATTGCCTTTGACGACGGGACCGTTTGGAACCGCAGTCAGTACACGACCATCGCGCAATCGACGCCCGCACCGGCCCTGCCCGCAACAACCGGCAACGATGTTATCACCGGAACGCCCGGCGCCGACACGCTCAACGGTGGGCTCGGGAATGACACCCTGAGCGGCCGAGACGGCTCTGACGCCTATTTCTACACATTCGGCGGGGGCCAAGACATCATCGATGAAAACGGCTTCGGCGATACGGACCGTCTCACCCTGCTCAGCCTCTTCCCCGAGTTCGGCCAAGGCGTAATCTCGCCGCAGACCACGGTCTTGCGGCCTGCCTCCGCGACCAGTTCGGATCTCGTCATCACCTTTACCAATCGTCCGAACGACTCGATTACAGTGCTCAACACGCTCTCCAACAACATCGTCGACTCGATCGAGGAGATCGTTTTCCCGGACGGGACCGTGCTCACGCAGGCCCAGTACACGGCCGCGGCGCTGACCGGTTTTGTCACGGATCAGATCACGACGGGGGCAGACACGGTGACGGGCACGCCGTCGGCCGACAGCATCAACGGCCTGGCCGGCAACGACACGCTGAATGGCGGTGATGGCTCGGACACGTACACCTTCACGCAAGGCGGGGGTCAGGACATCATCGAGGACAACGGCAACGGCGATGTCGACCGCCTCGTGTTCTCCGACATCCCCTGGACCGCTGCGAAGCTGCTTCCGGCCTCGGTGAACAGCCCGGATCTGGTGATCACCTTCACGGGCCTCACAGAACAGGTGACGGTCAAGAACACCCTCAACAACAACCGCTTCGACGCGATCGAAGAGATCGAGTTCCGCGACGGCGTCATCCTCACGCAGCAGCAGTACACGAACCAAGCGCTGGCGCAGTTCATCACCGATCAGCAGACTGACGGAAACGACAATATCCTAGGAACAACGCAAGCGGATCGCATTGCTGGCGGCCGTGGAACTGATAGTCTCACCGGGGGTGATGGATCCGATACCTATATCTGGAACGCCGGCGATGGCCTCGATATCATAACTGATGGTGGTTTCGGCGATACGGACAGGATAGAAATCAATGGTTTCCTATCTAGCCAAGCGACCTTTAACTCGAACAGTCTAGGTGACCTTGTCATCACCTTCGACACTAGTGACCCCGATGCCATCGTCGTGGCTAACGGTTTGAACAACAGTGTGTTCGACACGATCGAAGAGATCGTTTTCTCGGACCGTACTTACACGGTGGATGAGTATTCCGCGCTGGTGTAACGACAGGCGATGATCCCGAGCCCGCCGTGTGAGCGCAGGCAGCGGACGCGGTCCAATCATCAAGGCACGGACCACCTAAATCGATCTGAGCGCTAGAGCATCCGGCCGATTGCGCCGATGGCGGTGAGCCCGAAGCCGAGGCCGGTGAGGGCTGCGAACATCATCAGGCGGGTCTGCAGATCGGCCGCTGAGCCGACCGAGACGCGAGCCCGCCCCGTCTCGGCCACGAACTCGACGGTGACGCGCGCGCCTTCGGGGCTCGCCTCCCAGAGAGTGGCCGGCACCTCCGTCGTCGTCTCCGCCGCGCCCTCCGTCGTCTCATAGCGCGCGGTCAGCACATGCGCCTTCGGGGCGATCATCTGCAGCACCGGCCATGCCGGCGCCGTCGTCCGCGCCGTCACCGTTCCTTCGATCTCAATCGCGCTGCGCAGAAACGCCGCCTCTTGCGGGATCGTCACCGTATAGGTGTGGTAGGCGCCGAAGGCTCCGCCGATCATGAGCGCGGGGCCAAGCACCAGGTAGCGGAATGGCAGGCCGAGAAGACGCAGCACGGGGGAGACCTCGCAGGTGGCGCAGTATGGAGGGGTGAGATGACCGAGATCGACGAGCGGGGCAAGGGGCTGCGCACCGAGGAGCCCGCCCCCGGCTGGACCCCGCCGGTTGCGCCGGGGCGCATGTTGCTGGAGGGGCGCTTCGTGCGGCTCGAACCCCTGATGGTGCCCCATGCGGCCGCACTCCATGGCGCCAACAGCGATCCCGCGCGCTGGCACTGGCTGCCTTACGGGCCCTTCGCGCTGGCGGAATACGAGGATTGGGTGCGGGAGATCTCGCGCCACCCCGACCCGCTGTTCTTCGCCTTCGTGACCGATCAGGGTCCGGTCGGCATCGCGAGCTATCTGCGCATCGCGCCGGCTGCCGGCAGTATCGAGATCGGGCATATCAACTTCTCACCGCTCCTGGCGGCGACGCCGGCGGCCACCGAGGGGCTCTTCCTCATGATGGATTGGGCCTTTGCGGCGGGATACCGGCGGCTGGAATGGAAATGCGACTCCAAGAACCTGCCCTCGCGCCGAGCGGCGCAGCGGCTCGGCCTCTCCTGGGAGGGCATTTTCCGCCAAGCGACGCTCTCGAAAGGGCGCAATCGGGATACGGCCTGGTTTGCCGCGACCGATGGCGATTGGAAGATGTTGCGCGGGGCCTTCACGCGCTGGCTTGCCGAAACCAACTTCGATGGTGAGGGTCGGCAAAGGGAGCGCCTTTCCGCGCTAACAGCGCCAGCCCTCGTGGCCCGCGATCCGTTGGAGATGTCATGACCGAGATGCCGACTACCGTTCCAGCCCCTGCCCCCGCCCCCGCCGTTGGCGGAGAGGTTGCCATCGCGCCCCTCAGCGCCCGCCCCGAAGTGATGGCCTTCCTTGAGACCCGGCGCTCCCGCCCGGCGAAGACGCTGACCGCAGAGGCCCCACCGCGCGAGGCCATCGAGCGCATGATCGCCGCGGCGGCGCGGAGCCCGGATCATGGCAAGCTCGAGCCCTGGCGCTTCGTTGTGGCGGATCGGGCGGCGATGGCGGGGCTCGAAGCGGCGGCGATGGCGCGCGCCCCGGCACTCGGGCTCGACGCGGAGGGCGCCGCGAAGGCCGCGCGCAACTTCACTTTCGGCGGGGCAATCGTCTCCGTCATCGCAGCGCCGAAGCCTGGGGCCAAGATCCCCGAATGGGAGCAGGCGCTGTCGGCGGGCGCCGTCTGCCTCGCGCTCCTGAATGCGGCTGCAGCGGCCGGCTGGGGGGCCAACTGGCTCACCGGCCCCTTCGCCAAAGACCCCGGTTTCCTGGAAACCGCGCTGGGCTGCGGCCCGGATGAATATGCGGCCGGGTTCATCCATCTCGGTCGCGAGACTGCGGTGCCGCCGGACCGTCCCCGGCCCGATCTCACGCGCATTGTGACCTGGCTGTGAGCCCGGGCGACGGAGCAACTGGCGCGCGTGAACCGGCCTCGAAGGGGCTCCTCGAGGATATCTCGCGCGCGGTCACCCAGATGAGCGATCGACGCTTTCTGGGCGTCCTCGGGATCTCCGTGGGTGCGACGCTCCTCTTGCTCATGGGCTTCAGCGGGGTGCTGGCCTGGCTCGTGGGTTTCCTGCCCGAGACGATCCCCCTGCCCTTCACCGATGCCACGATCGATACGCCCTTCGCGGGTTTGCGGACGCTGGCGGTTGCGGGCGTGCTCTTGGCCTCGGTGTTCCTGATGGTCCCGGTCTCAGCGGTCTTTGTGAACCTGCTGATCGAGCGGATTGTCGATGCGGTCGAGGCGCGCTGGTATCCCGGTACCGCCGCAGGGCCCGATCGGGGGCTGCTGGAGAGCCTAGCAGAAGCGGGCTCCTTTCTGGCCGTGCTGATCGGGCTCAACCTCTTGGGGCTGATCGTCTATCTCATCTTCGCGCCGCTCGCGCCCGTGCTCTTCATCGCCCTCAACGGCTATCTTCTGGGCCGCGAGTTCTTTGAGGTGGTGGCCGCGCGGTCGATGGGCGCGAAGGACGCGCGGGCCCTACGCCGGCGCCACCGCTTTCAAGTCTGGTTTGCGGGCGTCCTGCTGACGGTGCCGCTCACCGTGCCGATCATGAACCTCGTGATCCCCGTGCTCGGGGTGGCAACCTTCACGCATATGGTCCACCGGCTGCGCAGCGCCGCCGCGTGAGATCAACGTCGATTGGGTGGGCCGAACACTTTGAGGTCTTCGGCGGTGATGATCTCCCATTCGATCACGTAATAGGCCGCCGAGAAGATGACCACGGCCACGACAGTCGTCACCAGCGCCTTGCGCGCCAGCCGCGGATGGGCCGGTGCGGAGGGCGGTGTGCCAGGCACCACATGGCCCTCCTCCTCCTGCGTGCGCTGCCAGAGCGGGCTGACCATGTAAAAGACCAGCGCCCAGATCACGGCGAAGAAGACGATAGCGGACGTGGTGGACATCAGACCTCCTCAAGCTCGACGAGCGTGCCGTTGAAGTCCTTGGGATGCAGGAACAGCACTGGCTTGCCATGGGCCCCGATGCGCGGCTCCCCATCGCCCAGGACCCGTGCGCCGGAGGCCTTCAGTGTATCGCGCGCGGCAATGATATCCTCGACTTCATAACAAACGTGGTGGATCCCACCCGAAGGCTGCTTGGCGAGGAAACTGGCGATCGGCGAGCCCTCGCCCAAGGGTTCAAGCAGTTCCACCTTGGTGTTCGGCAGCTCGATAAAGACCACGGTGACCCCGTGATCCGGCTCTGCCTGCGGCTCAGAGACCGTCGCACCAAGGGTATCGCGATAGAGCGCCGTGGCAGCGGCAAGATCCGGGACGGCGATGGCGACGTGGTTCAGGCGGCCGATCATGGGCGCTTCTCCTTGGCTGGAAACGCCCATTCGCTATGCCGCCGCGGGGGCTGGTGCAAGGTGTTGTACCTAAGCCCGCGGAGCCCCGCCTGCCTGCGACCGTGGGCAGGCGGGGCACAGCTCAACGCTGGAGCAGCGTGACGCCGCGGGGGCGCGTCTCGCTCACGGTTTCGCGGCCACCCACACGCTCGGCCCCAAAGCTCGCGCCGGCGCGTTCAGTCTCGACAAAAAAGCCGCGGCCGAAGAAGCCCTGACCCGCCGTCGGCAAAGCCTGATAGTCCCGCCCGCCTTCATTCACGCTGGCGAGCGCTTGTTCGAGGGCAGCCCTCGACGAGGTCTGATCCCCGGTGGCGTCCTGGGCCAGAACAGGACCCGCAAGGGTGAGGGCAGCGACAACCAGACCTGTCTTAGCGATGAAACGGTTCATGACGCTCTCTCCTCTCTCAAACCGCCCGTAACGGGCAGCGTACCGAAAAACATGGGGTTGATGGCTAAGGAAACCATGCTTGCGCTGATCACGATGCCACCCGCCCCGTCCTGTGCGAAAGTCTGTGTGGGGGAAATGCGACGGTGTCCGTAGCGTCCATCACCTCCCTCCCCGATCAGCGGCCCGCGGGAGGATGCTTGCGACCAAAGCGGTAGTTGCCCTGCCAATGGGGGTTGCTGACGCCCTTGGTGGAGAAAGTCGCGCGCAGCCGGTCGAAGAGGCCCGCTTCCTTTTCCATGGTCTCTGCAACCGGCGTCTGCGGCTGAGGGACAGCGCTCTCCGCGGCAATGGCTGCGGGCGCGAGGAGGCTGAGGGCGAGGCCGGCTGCAAGGATCGTCTTCATGAGGTCATCTCCTGTCTCTGTGAGGCGACGCGTCGGCGCCGCTCGCATCACATGGGTGCCCTATGCGTCAGCTCCGCACACGGCGCGATCACGAAGCGATGAGGGCGCCCGCGCCCCTTTCGCCCGGGCGCTCACGACCTTAGGGTCCGGAGCGGCTCTGAAGAGGGGAGGAAGTGAGGTCCGATGACCCTGCACGAACGCAACAGCCCCGTGCCAGCGACGGCGATGTTCACGCCGGCGCGGCCGCTGAGCTTCCACATCGAGCTGACGGACAAGTGCAACGCGGGCTGCCCGATGTGCCCGCGCACCAACGCGCTGGATTTCTGCCGCGCCAACAAAGAGGTGGTGAAGAACGTCGAGCTGGGGCTCGAGGACTTTCAGCGCCACTTTGACGACGCCGCCTGCGCGGGGACGGGCGAGGTGATCTTTGGCGGGGCCTATGGCGATCCGATCGCGGCGAGCCAGTTGCTCGAAATCGTGGAGCATCTGACCGAGCGGGGCGTGACCGTGGCCGTGAGCACGAACGGCGGC
>JBCCLX010000058.1:0-15410 GCA_039026635.1 Pseudomonadota bacterium | reverse complement strand
GCGGGTGGGAGCTGACGAGCCGGCGGGCCTGTGGGCCTTGGCCGCCACAGAGGCGGATCAGCTCGGCGGGCGGCCCAGCATCTTGCGCGCGATCTCATCCTCGATCATGCGCTGGACATTGGCCGAGATGTTACGGCCCAAATCGCCCTCCATCAGCTCGCTGCGAATGACCCGCCGGATCATGTCCTCGAGCGCGCTCTCGTCCATGATAACCGCCCTGCCCTGACCGGCCTCGGCCAGCGCGGGCACGCCCGCGTCCGACCCGCTCTGATCCTCAGGGCCAGACACCGCGGCTTGAGCTGCGGGAAGGTTGTCGACCTCAGCCCCCGCATCCTCCGTGGAGCGCGCCGAGGATTGTGGCATAAAGCCCGTATCTTCGGGATCGGGATCCCATGCCGGCGGTGCCAGCCCAGCCGAAGGCGAAGGTGCCTCCTGCTCGACCGTCTGCCCATCGTCGGCGTCGACCCCGCCCAAGGCCTCGGCAGCCGCGGCCTCCAGCTCCGCCGAGGGATCATAGGCGACATTCAAGTTATCGCTCGCTTCTGGCTTAGGATCTGGCTCAGCGGTGGGCTCGACAGCCTCTTCTGAGAGGGCCTCGAGATCTGGCGCGGGCGCCTCCGCCTGAGGCGGGCTCGCCATAGCGACGGCGGCTTCCGTCGCGGCAGGCTCAGCGACGGCGTCTTCGCCAGCCGCTTCGGATGCGCCATCGGCGACCTCGTTCTCGGCGGAAGCTGGTTCGGACGCTGGCTCAGGGGCTTGTTCCGGGGTCGCTTGAGAGGCCGGTTCCGGCTTGGTCTCTTCCGGCGCGATCGGCTCAAGGATGAAATCATCGAGCGACAGGAGCGTATCGTCTGCGACCGGCGCGGCTCCCGCTACTACCCCTGTCTCAGCCGCAGCTGACTCAGCCAGAGCCGCTTCAGCGACGCCAACTTCAGCAACGGCCGGCTCGGGGATCGGCTCCGCCCCCGCCTCGCGGCGGCGGAACAGGCCGCCCCGCGCCTTCCCGCTCGACGAGCCTCCCGCCCCGCCGCGGTCGCCGCGCATGATCCGACGGAGCGATTTCAGCACGTCGTCCGCGGGCCGATCGTCGCTGCTCTCGCTCATGGATTGCCCTTCCTGCGCCGATGCTCGGCGGTCGCTTCAAAGACTGCTGACTCGACCGCAGCCTAACGCCGGCGCGCCGCCTGTCCAACAAAAGGACGCAAATCTCAGCCCCAAGTCACGACGGCTCGGTCGAAAAACACGCTCATGCGGCCCCTTGGCCGCCGATGAGGACGCGCAGAGCTAGGCTATCGACGCAATAAAAGCCCCTGCCCGCTTAGCTCAAGGGCGCCAGCGCTTGGTCCAGACCGTGTCCTCGCTGGCGTCATAGCCAATGTATCGGTCGCGGACGCTGGCATAGTACTCCGACGCATCATTGGGCGCGATGTCGAGGCCCAGATGGTCGATCGTCAACAAGCCGATGGAGGCGAGCACGCTGTAGACCGCCACGGTTTCGTCCCGACGCGAGGCCACCAGATCGCTCTCAGCCTCCAGCACATCGGCCTCTGCATCGAGCACATCGAGCGTCGTCCGCGCACCGACCTTGGCCTCCTCCTGAACGCCTTCGAAGGCGAGCCGCGCTGCTTCGACCTCCAGCTGACCGGCCTCGATCGATGCTATCGCCACCTGCAAGGAGGAATAGGAGACGCCGACGTTCTCGACCGCCGTGCGCTCGGCCGTGGTGATGCTCGCGATGGCACCATCCACCAGCGCCTGGCTCTCGCGGATGTTGGAGTAGTTCGCCCCGCCCGAGTAGAAGGGCAGCGTGACCGACACGCCGACCGTCGCACGGCCCACACCATCGACAGGGTTACCGCCAAAATCCCTGTCGCCCAGCGTATCCGTGCGGGACAGCGAGCCCTGCAAGGCGACCTGGGGCAGAAGCGCACCGATGGCGGAGCGCACGTCGAAGCCGGCGGCCTCACGGGACAAGCGAGCGCTCTGCAGGTTGGGATCGCTCACCAGCGCGATGGCCACCGCTTCCTCGACCGTTGCCGGGATCTCTGGCAGGGGCGGCGGCGAATCCAAATCACCGGCCGTCCGCCCCACCACACGACGATAGGACTCCCGTGAGGCGACCAGCGAACCGCGGGCGGCAGCAAGCGAGGAGCGCGAGGCCGCGACCGCTGCGCGCGCCTGCTCCACATCCGTGCGGGTCACTTCGCCGACCTCAAAGCGCTCTTGGGCCGCACGCAGCTGCTCGGAGAGCACCCGCAGGTTCTTGATGCCCAGTTCGACGAAGGCCTCGTCGCGCAGTATATCCACATGCGCGGTCAGCGCATCGAGCAACACCTGCTGCTCGATCGCGCCCAGCGTCGCCTCCTCCGCCGTGATCCGGGTCTCGGCAGCACGGGTCGCATTGGCGATCTGACCGCCGGTGTAGACCGCCTGTGTCACTGTGAGCGCGAGGGTCGTGGGGAACACCACCTCATCGAACTCAGTCCAATCGGCTGTCAGCGACACGCTGCCTTCGACCTGCGGTCGCCCGGAGGCCCGCGCCTGCACGGCATTCTCGCCGGCCACGCGGATCGAGGCGCGGGCGGAGGCGAGGTCTGGGGAGTTGCGATAGGCTGTGACCAAGGTGTCGGCCAGGCTCTGCGCCTGCGCCGCCCCGATCGGACCGGCCATGGCAGCCACCGCTAAGGCCACGGCCCCTGCCACCCGACGGCTCGCTCGCCGGATCGTCGAGACCCGCAGAACGGCCAGCCCCTGGCCCGAAACTCGCGCTCGCTTCATCGTCGCCTCCCTCGGAGCCACCGCCCCCAAAACCTGTCTCGGCGCACCCGAGACCTGCAATCTGCGCCGCATCGCGACACGCCCGAGGCAAGGCGGCGGGCCGCGCCTCGGCCCGAAGCCCTTGCCCCACGCCTTAGAACTCGAAGGCCCGGCGCCCTTCGAACCCCGGAATGAGCGGTGCCGTCGCATCGAACACCGCGCGTTCCGAGAGCCCCCCGGCCGTCCGTGTAACGATCCGCGCTCGCCCCAGCGGTCCCTCTTGGAAGATGGCAACCAGGCGCCCACCGATCTTGAGCTGTTCGGTCATCTTGTCCGGCAGCGTCTCGATCGCGCCATTGATGAAGATGACATCGTAAGGACCGTGGGCAGGATCGCCGACGTCCGCCGCACCGGTCTCGATCGCCGCGTTCATGACCTCGAGCGCCTCGAGCACCGATTGGGCCTGACGCGCCAGGGCCGGATCCGGTTCGACGGCCACAACCGCGACGGCGAGCCGCGCGATGACGGCCGTCGAATACCCCGTGCCGGGCGCGACATCCAAGACGAGGTCCTCCGGGCCGATGGCCGCCGTCTCGAGGAGCTTGGCGAAAGTACGCGGGGCCGGCAGGGCGCGCCCCTCGGCAATGGTCACATCCGCATCGGCATAGGCGGCATCGCGCTGCGCGGCGGGGACGAAGCGCTCTCGCGGTGCCCAAGACATCGCCTCGATGATCGCATAGCGCGTCACATCCGACGGCCTGACCTGCGTGTCCACCATCGCCCGGCGAGCAGCTTCGTAGTCGATCATCAGCCCACGTGCCTTCCGTCGCGCCGAGCTTCGGCCCCGTTCGTCGTATGAGCGCCGGCGCGTTGTGCCCTCACGCCAAACTAAAATCTCGTCTGCCATAGCGCGCCCGCGCATCGCAACGCCGCATGCGCTGTCCCGGTGCGAAAGGGCCCGGTGGCGCGGCGAAGGCGACACAGGGCGGCGGCCTCAAGCGGCATTACAAAGCGCCAAACCGGGCCCCAAGCCGGGCACCGATCCGCCCCGACGCCCACGCCTTGACGCCGCCCGGAGCCTTGCCGTAACCCACCCAACGCGGGCGACGTGGCGGAGTGGTTACGCAGCGGACTGCAAATCCGTGTACGCCGGTTCGATTCCGGCCGTCGCCTCCACCACTTAGCCCCCTAGCCACCTGGGCGTTTACAGATAGGTTTACAGCTTTGATCGACGGTTGTTCTGCTCCTCAGGGTGTCAAGGTCATTCTTCACGAGCTTGACTCTGAGATATTTCCAGACCTCCGCCTACACATTGTGCCTCGTGTTGGCGAAGAGATTGAGCTCGATTGGAGGGGCAGCCGAATATACCTCCAGGTTGTCAGCGTGAGGCACAACATCGTCAGCCTAGGTGATCTCGAGTGCTCTCAGGTCGTACGAGTTAACGTACGCGAAGTAGCTAGCGACATGTTGCCAGGAGCGTGAGAACGGCATCAGCATCCTCAGGCGCCACCGCGGCGTAGCGCTCAATCACACTCGAAGCGTGCCTTAAGCTCCACCCCATGTGAGCCGCAATCTGGGAAAGCGAACACCCTGCCCTGAGGAGCCGCGTAGCCGCCGTCCCGCGGGCGTCTTGAAGCCGGAGGTGCGACGACAGCCCGGCCTTATCCCGCCACTGCCGTACGCCCTCCGATGCCCTGTGCTCTGTCAGGGGCCGCCCTCGATGGCTGGCGAGGATCGTTAGCCGGTTCGTAGGCGTCGCATCGAGGATTGCAGCCATGCCGGGGGTGACCGGGATGCTGGCCACCCTGCCCCGCTTCGCTGTCCGAAGCCGGATGCGACGTCCCTGCGGCGTCGCCTCAATGTGCTGCCAAGAGAGCTTGATAAGATCGCCCGGCCGCAGTCCTGTCTCGACCGCCGTCGCGAGGATCCGCCACACCCACTCAGGCGCTTTCGCCCTGAAAGCTTCGAGGTCGGCCGGCGTCCACACATTCTCCGACCGATCGGTGCCGTAGATCTTCCTGAGCTTGTCGCAGTGGTGCCGTTTTATCAGCCCAGCCTCTCGCGCCCAGTTGAGGATCACCGTGGTGACCGTGCCGGCGTAGTCGTACTGCTTCGGTGAGTGTGCCCAAGCCTGCCGCCAGCGGTTCACTTCGCCACGGCTCTCAGGATCTTCGAAGATAACCGCCGGATCGTCCTTGAACTCGGCTGCGAGGCTCAGCGCCCACTTCCGGTAGTCCGCGCGCGTCCGCGCCGCGAGGCTCCGGTGTTCCGCACTGTCGAGGTAGGCGTCGATCATCGCGGACGCGCTGGTCTGCGCCGGCTTCGGTGTCTGCGCGTGTTCGGCGAAGGCCGCCATGTATTCGGGCGATCCGATCTTCACATCGCTGTCAGAGGACCAGAACCGAGGCCCGCCGCGGAACGCATAGTGGTGCTCGCGCACCTTGCCGTTTGAGAGTTTCCGACGAACGCGGTGGACGCCCTTAAGCCGAACTTTCACCACGGCGCGCCCTCCTACGCTGCATCGGTGTCATGTCGTCCTCGGGCGCAGGTGCGCTCCCAAAGAAGAGCCGGATTGCTCCGGCAGGCGTGATCTCAAGCCCCGACACCTCACAGCCGGCCTTTCGCGCAGCCGACACGGCGCGCTTGAGATCAGCTTCGGTAAAACTGGCGGGGCCGCGGGGCATCGTCGCTCTCTGGTTCGGAAAGGGCCGCCCGGCACATCCGGGCGGCAGAGGATCAGGCATTGCCCGATCTGTCGCGATCACCCCGTGAGCAGAAGGACGGAACGGGGCTCGCGCTGCCGGTGTTTTAAGGCCACCGCCGGCTGGGCTCTCGGCGCCAAGCAGAGGCGCCAATCTCCATCACGCACCGGGGTTCTTGTAGATCGAACGCCAGTCGAGCATCGTGGCTCCGAAATCCATCCGGACCTTCCACTCCATGCCCTCGATCTCGAAGCCTTCGCGCATCGAAATCGTCGGGCCGTTCGAGCCGTCCAGATAGGCGTGCGCGATGCCCTCGCTCCGGTTGGGATCGCCGATCACATACCAGGCGTTCGGATCGCTCAGACCGGGCTCGACCAGCACCTCGAGACGGTTCGCGAAGGGGTTTACCTCCGCAACGCTCTCCGCCGTGATCTCCGTAACGACCTGACGTGCAGGCGTTTCAAGCTC
The DNA here is from genome assembly GCA_039026635.1 of Pseudomonadota bacterium. GTDB lineage: Bacteria > Pseudomonadota > Alphaproteobacteria > Rhodobacterales > Rhodobacteraceae > Thermohalobaculum. The sequence goes on along the minus strand of JBCCLX010000058.1, from coordinate 9,483 downwards.
GGGCGGGACAAGAATGAACCGCGGCGTGATGGCCAGCACCTCGTTGTTCTGCCCCACCTGCCGGCGGATCGCCGTAACGGCCGCGGAGAGGGTCGCGATCGAAAGTGACGCCCCGGTGGCGGCGAGGTTGCCATGGCTGACGTCGAAGAGAGGCGTGGCGTCGCGCATCGTCACGCCGTCCCCGCTGTTCGCCGTTAGAAGGCCGCACAGGACCGTGCGCATCGTTTGTGCCGAGCCCTCGGCTCCCTTCTGCGGGAGGGCATCGAAGGCGCCCAAATCGTCGTTGACGATAGCATGACGAGAGAGACCGTAGATCTTGGCGAACGTGGCGATTTGGATCGCCTCACCCTCTTCAGAGAGGTAAGCCGACGTGACTTCGCCACCCTCGTTGACCTTCTCAAGCGCAGACCCGCTCGAAAGGCGGAGGATGGGCTGTCGCCGAAAGTCGGTGGCGCTCATCACGCGAGAGGCACGGGCGATTTCCGGCATGGCGAGCGCATAGCCATCGGAAAGCAGACGCGAAACCGCGCCGCCGAGGATCAGCGGATAGTCGGACGTCGTTGACAGCGCCATTTCGACGGCGCTGCGCTCGTTGACCCCGAGCGGGTGACCGTGCAGCCGAAGCGTTGCCATCGCGATATCGCGAAGCGAGGCGCCCGCGTAAGGGCTGTCGCTCTGCTTGCCGCCCACTTTGGCGACGATGGCGTCCACCGCCTGGTGGCGGAACTGCATACGCTCATCGCCATACCATCGCTGTCGGGTATCGATCCGCGGGCCGGGGCTCGCAGCATCTTGGTCGACCCAAGCTTCAAAGATGCGCTCGCGCGCGGCCTCGACGCTCACGCCCTCGGCAACCAGGCCCTCAGCCATCTCCGGCAGGCTGGCCTTGTCGGCGGCCGTCGTGATCTGGTCTCGGCGCCGCAACTCGGTCTTCGCGGCATCTTTGCTGGGGAAGGCATCGGCGAAGGCGGTCGCCTCCGCGCGTTCCATGCCGGCTTCGGCCGCCATGATGATCACGCCGGCCCGGTCACGCGCCGGGCTCGGTTTCAATGCATTTGCAAAACTCATGCGGGGGTCTCCGTTGCATGATCGGGCGTGGGGGCCGCCCAGCCCTCGGCCTGCGCAAGAGCCGCCAGCGCGGCCGGCGCCTGCGCGTAGGCGCGATAGTTGAAAGCGGCGATGGGCTCGGCCTGTCGCTCGCCCACACGATCAGCGAAGCCGAGAGCGACGGCCTCCTCGGCCGTCAGCCAGGTCTCGGCGGCCATCCACTCCCGCACGCGGACCACAGGGTTGCCGGTGCGGCGCGCGTAGATCGCGGCGTAGGCTTGGCTCATGGTGTCTAGTACGTCGGCCGACGATCGATGGTCTTCGGCCGTTCCCATGGTCATTGCCGCAGGATCGTGGATCATCATTAGAGACGCGGGATCGATCACGATCTCATCTGCAGCCATCGCCGCCAGGGAGGCCGCAGAGGCGGCAATGCCGCGGATGTAAATCATGGTGCGACCCGAGTAGGCCGATACCTCTGCGTGGATCGCAGCGCCCTCGGTGGCGATGCCGCCGCCGGAGTTGATGACCAGCTCGGCGGCACCACCGTTCAGCGCCGACAGCTCGGCGCTGACAGCCGCGGCCGTGGCGGGCTCCTCGCCGATGTATCCTTCGAGGCGGATCACTCTTCGGCCTCGCTGTTGTCGGCTAGCTCCACCCAGTGCGGCCAGCGAGCGCTTTCCCAAACCTGCGAGTAGTCATCGCCCTCAGGCAGGCCCAGCTCCCGCGCCTTGTCCCTGACGAAATCGGCTGCGCGCGAGGCGTTCACACTCGTCAGACGAACAAGCTGGCTGTCTGGAAAGCCGGCCATCTGCCCTTCGGCAAGGCCCGGCAGATCTCCGAAGCGCCCAGCAATGTGGAAGCGCCAGAAGCCTTTCTCTGAGCTACCTCCCGGGTCGGTAAGGACGCCTCCGGCAACCCACATCTCACCATGGGACGAGGGGTAGTTTAGAGGGTGCATGGAGAGGTTCCGAAGCGCGTTGCCAACAACGTAATCGGCCTCCGAATGCGCGACCCCTTCAGCATCCATGAGGTCCATGAGCAGACGAAGATTGAAGGCGTCTTCAAGGGAGAAGTCCTGCCACTTCGAGAGCTGGTCAGATCGCTCCTCCCCTTTGCTGTCGTCGAAGAACGGCAGCTGACCGCGGCGACGCAGGCTATTGAAGCGCTCAAGGGGGCAGTCAGTGATGTGGAGTAGGCCGGCACGGCGCATGAGCAGTCTCCGAGATGATTTCATGTTCTCCTGACCACATCATTCAAGCCACGTCAAGAGAAATGGTCATTGGAACACGAAATCCTATCCGTCCCGCTAGCCCTCGGGCACATGCTTGAAATCGCCCGTTCCCTCGCGGCACACTTCCCAGATCTTTTCATAAAGATCGCGATTGAGCCGGGCAGCCGTTGAGATGCGGTCAAGCATCCGTCCAACCGCCCCTGTCTGGCTTGCACTGCCAAGATTTACGGCGCTGAACGCCAGCGAAAGCACCTCGGCGTCCCCGCCTGAGTTGATCTCGTCGAAAAAGTCGCCGCCGTTAGCTTCCATCTCGCTCAAGACTTTCCGGCATGCTTCTCGCGCCTTTGCTCCCTTTTCGAGTGCTTCGGCCTGGTCAATCTCTGTCTGCGCGCCGAGGACCAGCGTCACGATCGCCGCTCGCTCGTGCGGGGTCGGCAGCTTAACGAAACGCGCCAGTCCGCCCTCGCCGATGACATGTGTGAGGGACGTCGAGCGCTCAAGCTTGGGTTCGGTCATGCTTTGCTCCTGTTGGTGGTTGCTGATAGAATTTCTATAAATCACGGTGAGGTAGGGATGTCGATAGAAAAAATATCAATACGGCAAGTGAAGGCTGCGCGAGCACTGCTCGGGTGGTCCGCACGTGATCTGGCCGAGCACTCCGGCATTTCGTATCCGACCATTGCCCGACTCGAGTCTGAGAACGGCGATCTCGGCGGGCGACAATCCACGGCAGACGCCATCCGCGCCGCGCTCGAGGCGGCGGGCGTCGAGTTCACGAACGGGGATCAGCCAGGGGTGCGGCTCAGGAAGGGCTGAGCGCTTCCCACCCTACATTCGCCAGCTGCGGAAGCGGTACGGCGCTCTCTGAGCCCTCCAGCACGCCCACAGCAGCCTCACGAAGCGCCTGGTGGATCGCGCGCGCCTTCTCACCCTCGGCAGCCCCCTCAGCCGCCTCAGCAAGCCGCTCAGGCGCCGTGCGGACCAGCTGGGCCAGGAGCACGGCCGCCATCTGATCGGCAGGGTTGTCGTCGTCAGGCGCCGCCGCGGCAGCCCGCGGGCGTTTCGCTAGAACGCATGCCGCATCCTCCAAGCGCCATGCCGGCGAGCCGCTGAGCTTGCCGCGAGGCGGGACATCCGCGAGCCGCTGCGCGACCGTCCGGCGGTCCATGCCGAACTCGACCGCGAGCGCCGAGATCGACCAGAGCTTCGGGGTCATCGCCATATTTCACATCTACTGTGGTGGAACCCTAGGGGGCTTGTGTCTGGGATTAGAAAAAGGTGCGAATTACCCGCACCCCATCGCGGCAGGAAGGACCCGCCGCCATCAGTCGTACCGCCTACCGCTCATGCGCTGCGCACGTGCCATGCTGCGGGCGATCTGAGGCTCACTGCGCACGAAGCTGTCGGCATCGGTGACGCCCGTCACGTTGACGGTGATTTGCGCCGGGCCGGTGGCCGCGGCGACGCCGAGACGCCCTCCAGGGCCGCGTTGCAGCGGCATGATCGCTTCGGGGCCAGCCTCACCCATAATGCCGAGACCGCCGCTCGCCACGGGGAACGTCGTGGGGCTGGATACAACACCGCCTTTAGCGAAGGCCGTCACGCCGGAAGATCCTAAGCCGCTGCCGAAGCTGAGACCCGGCGCAAAACTGCTGCCCCCAAATGCACCAGAGATTGCAGAGCCCGCGATATTGGCCAAAGGACCGAGGATCTGGCCAAACGCGCCCTGACCATTGAGGCCCTGCAAGACGAGGCTGGCGATCGCCAGCATCTTCTCAGCGGCCGAGCCACTTGATCTCGCCAAACCGAGCACGGCGTCAGCGGCCTGCGGCAGCGCCTCAATCATCTGGCCCTGAAGATCGATTTCCTCGGCACGCTGCCGTGTGAGCGCACGCGTCGCCGAGGAGGCGCCCTGCGCGGCTATCGCAACTCCCGAGAGCCCCGCAAGAACTTCGCGCAGCACCGCGGAGGCGTCACTGCGAGTGCCGACCTGAGCGCGGCCCAGCTGCTCACGGAGGCGATTGTTGGGGATGACCGTTCCGGATGCGGAGGGCTGGAAGAGCTCTGGCCCACGTTCGCCAACAAGGTACGTCTTGCCGCCAGTGACGGGCCCGCCCGTCGCGCGCGCGCCGTCTATCTGCTCTCGAGGCAAGATCCCAAGCACACCGGTCATTGGCAGTGCCCAGAGACGACCCAGGGCGCCAAGGTTCTCGTTCGCTGTTCGGTCGAGCGCGTCCATCGCCGACACCGCCTGTCCAACGAGGTTGATGAATTCAAGGAGGAGAGTGCCGGTAGCCTCGATCACCGGCGCGAATTGGCCCACCGCCGCGACACCGCGCGTTTCTAGGACCGTGAACAACTCGTTCATACGGTCTTTTGCTGCCACGCTCTTTGCGATCGTCTCGCGGTCCATCACGCCGCCCAGTGTCTCCAGACGATCTCCGTACGCGTTGATCCCTTCGATGCCTTCGGAAAGCAGCTTGACCATGCCGGGCCCAGCGTCGTCGCCGAAGAGCTTAGCGGCAGCGGCGGCCTGTTGGCTCTTATCCGGCATCTCGGCCAGGTGCTCCATCACCATCCGGAGAGCCTCTTCGGTTGTGCCGATCTCTCCGCTGGCGATTTCCCCCGCAAGGCCCAGGGCTTCAAGCGCACCTTTGGCCGGCCCCGCACCAGAGTTTCGAAACTCGCCAAGACGGCGGTTGAAACGCTGGAAGCCGTTCGAGACGAAATCGGCACCCGCGCCCGTCTGCTCTGCGGCAAACCGAAGTCGTTGAAGCGTGACTACCGAGAGACCGGTCGAGATCGACAGCTTGTCGATCCGGTCTGCGGCGTCGAGCGCCTGCCGGCCGAAATTGACGATCCCCGCAGTCCCGAGCCCCGCAGCCAAGGCGCCACGGACGCCCCCCAGGGCGGCGCCCATGCTCGAGATCCGATTGGAAGTTGTCTGAACCGATCTGCGCATCTTGTCGGTTTCACGCTCGACCTTGCGACTGGCGTTGCCGATCTCTCGCTGGAACTTCGCGGTCTGCGCGTCGAGCTGGACGTGCAGGGTGGCAATCCTTTCGCTTGTCATGCTGAGGCTCCTCAGGCTGTGCCAGCAACAGGCAGGTGGGCAATTGAGCGGGCTTCCATTTCTTCGCCCATCTCGCGCATGATCCGCCCGGCATCGTCGGGGCCGATCTCATCTTCGGCGGCGATGCCGGCGATGCCTGCGATGAAGAGTGCGGCGCGGGCTCGCTCCGATGGCGTGCAACCGCGTGCCTCGATCAAGTGTCGAATTTCTTCGATGAGCTGATCCACTTCAGCGCGGGTCATCATGACATCCTTCCGTTCGGTTAAGTTTCGCGCCCCTCGCGCAAGCGCGCGCGTGCCCACGCGCGCATGCGCGCCTGGGGGGTCCGGGGGGGTCTGTCGGGCCCCCGTTGGGCCCCCGTTGGGCGGGCGTTGGGCGGGCGTTGGGCGACGCGTTGGGCGGATCATTCTTCGCTCTCCCTCGATCCTTTCCTCACGAGGTGTGAGCGCTGCTTGGACGCTCTCCCATGCGTTTCGATTGCGATCTCGGAGCGGGAAAACAGGGCATCCATGGCGCCAGTCAGGGCCCGCTTGGTGCAGCCCTCAGCGTCGGCGTGCTTAGCGAACATCGAAGGCGCATGCGTTGGGCCCGGGCTCGCGGAAACGCGTCGCCCGTCCTCGTTGAACGCGTCCAGAAGCTTCAGGAACACGCGCTCGGCCTTCGCACTCGCAGCTTGCCGGTCGATGCCCGTCTCGGGTGTCTTGGAGACGAACACGCCAGCCTCGTAGCGCACCGAAATCTCCGCCCCTGTGCGCCCATAGTTCGCCTTCGTGGTGCGCAAGATGCGGGCGTCAGGATCGCTCTCATATCCGTCCTGGATCACCCGTTCGAGGTAGAGCCGAGAGCGTACTGAGTTCCCCCAGGCCGTGCTTCCCGACGACCCGGTGCCCGATGCCATGCCCGTCAGCGAGGGATGCGACAGGACGATGACGGCGCATCCGTAGTCGATGGCGAGACCGCGCAGGAGGCCGATGAACTGCCGGGCTTGCGTCCGCTTAATCTCGTCGCCGCCGAACGCATCAGCGAGCGTGTCGATGAAGACCACGGCTGGCCGGTCGTGCGCAATCGTGTGCTCAAGGCTTCGGAAAACGGCCGATGTGCCGAGCACGCCATCGGCTCCCGGCGCCGCCAGGACAGCATCCTCCCCCGCCAGGCTTGCTACCCGCAGGCGGGCCATATCGCCCCATGGGATGCCCTCCATCCGGCCTATGGCGTCGAGCCGGCGGTGACACTCAGCGACGTCATCTTCGGCCGTCACGAAGATCGCGCCGCCCTGACGAACCTCGCGCCCGAGCCACGCCGTCCCGGCCGAGACGGAGACGGCAAGCTGTGCCGCGAGCAAGCTCTTGCCGGTCCCACCGTCACCTGCCAGGAGGGTCACGGTGTTCATGGGTATCAGCCCCTCGCAGAGCCACTCACGGGGCGGGACCGGCTTGTCGGCCAGATCGGACGCCATGAAGCCGAGGAGCGCCGGCACTTCTGAAGACTGCCCATTGCCGTCGTTCCGATGAGAGCCGACCCCGACAGCATTCCACAGCCATTGCGCACCGCGCATTTGATCGGGGGCGCCGAACTCATCGACAAAGCCCAGAGCGTGCGCGACAGCATCGCATGGCGAGAGGTCGAGCGGGATGTCGTCTCCCGGCTCCCAATCGCAGCGCTCTATCGAGCCCTGCTGTGTGCTGAGAAGGTCGCTCGACCACGCGCCCGCGCCGAGCTGTCGCGTGCCGGGCAATCCAAGGCGCGGAAACCAGCGATCGATCTCATCGTCGGTGCGCGCCGCCGCGTTCATCTCGACCGGCGAGAGTGGCGGCAGAGAGCTACGGCTAGCATGAGCCGCCTCCTGCACAGCATCGGGAACCCGCAGCGCTTCAATGCGCCTGCGGTCTTCCGCCGTGAGCGGCGTGTCATCCCAGTGCGGACGCCCGTCGTAGCCCATCATGCAGCCGCATCGTCGAGGGCGAGAAGCGCCTTCATGAGGCCCGCGCGCTGATCAGGGCGGAGGCGCTTCGCACAGGCCCAGCAGTAGATTCGGCGCTCACCCGGAGCGGCGAAGCCGGCCCAGTTCTCGGCCTCGTCATAGATGCTTTCCAGCGCAGGCAGCGGCGCGCCTCCGCGAAGTGATAAGATCGCGGCCTCCGCGATCTCTGTCACGGTTGCCTGGTCGAGTGAGCGTCGCATCAGCTCCGCGAATGCCGCGACCCGTGTCTCGCGCGGCAACTCGGCGAAGTGAGCATCGGCCTGCGCAAGCACGGCTTCGAGTTGACGGGCGTCGTTGGTCACTCGGCCCTCCGTTTACGAACGGCTCGTAACCCATTGACACTGCGTCCTGCCAAGAGGCTGAGGTTTACATGATTTGCCTTTGCAGCACGCGCGTGTCTTCGGACTGCAAATCCGTGTACGCTGGTTCTATTCCGGCCGTCGTCTCCAGCTTTCGGGACAGTCCTGGCCCAGCCCTTTGCCTCGTGAGGATGATCGCGAGCAGGAGGTGGCTGTGTTTCTTTAACAGATGTTGAAGGGGCACTTGACGCCAGTGATGAAATGCCTGGCGAAGCAGCGTCCGCATTAGCTTACGCTTGCTTCGGCAACGCAGCCCAACACGCAGGGCATTCTCTCAGTTAAGGCGGACAAGTCTCGATCCGGGAAAGGCATATTGCTCTTGGCCGGACCATTCGAGCATGTTTAGGTCAAATTGCAAAAAACGAACGCACGAAACGTGCAGGGAGATCACAATGACGAAGTTTATGATGACCGGCCGATCGCTCCATCCGATGGCCGAGCGCATCGCCCACGCTTTCCGTGGTGGCCGGATGGATCGGCGCGAGTATCTCGCTTCGATGATGGGTCTCGGCGTCACCGCCGGCGCGGCCTACACCCTCGGCGGCATCGCGGCCCCGACCCGAGCCTTCGCCTCCGATCCGGTCAAGGGCGGCACTCTGCGGGTTGGCATGCTGATCAAGGCCTTCAAGGACCCGCGCGCTTTCGACTGGTCCGAGATCGGGAATGTGGCGCGTCAGGTGAACGAGCACGCCGTGCGCTGGACCGCGGATTACACCTTCGAGGGCGTCCTGATCGAGAGCTGGGAGGTTTCGGACGACGCGACAGAGTACACGCTCAATCTGCGCCAAGGCGTGACCTGGTCGAACGGTGATACCTGGAATGCCGATGATTTCGCTCACAATGTGACCCGTTGGTGCGAGGCCTCGGCCGAAGGGAACTCCATGTCGGCCCGCATGGGTGGTCTGGTCGATCCGGACACCAAGATGATCCGGTCCGACGCCATGGAGATCGTCGACCCGAACACGGTGCGCCTGAAGCTGCCTTCGCCGGATATCTCGCTCATCGCGGGCATGGCGGACTACCCGGCGCTTCTGATGCATCGCAGCTATGACGGCAATCCGGACCCGATGGAGGCGCTCAAGATCCACACCGGGCCCTTCGAGCTCGCCGAGTATGAGGCGAATGTCACTGCCCGCGTCGTCCGCTCGTCCTCGCCCTGGTGGGGCGGCGAGGCCTTCCTCGACGAGATCGTCTGGCGCGACCTGGGCACCGACCCGACGGCCGAGATCGCGGCGTTCGAATCGGAAGAGATCGACACCTCCTTCGAAATCAAATCGGACAGCCTCGATCAGGTTCGCAGCGTCGGCATCCCGCTCTCGGAGATCTCGACCGGCGCCACCATCGTGATCCGTCCGAACCAGGACAATGCGCCCTATGACGATGCGCGCGTCCGCCGCGCCCTGGCGCTCGCGGTCGACAATACCGTCGTGCTCCAGCTCGGCTACAACAACGCCGGCCAGCCCGCCGAGAACCACCACGTGGGCCCGATGCACATCGAATATGCCGATATCGGCAAGCCCACCCGCAACGTCGAAGAGGCCCAGAAGCTGTTGGCCGAGGCCGGGCATTCGGACACTGAGTTCGAACTGATCTCGATCGACGACGACTGGCGCCGCAACACGACCGATGCCGTCGCCGCGCAGCTGCGCGATGCGGGGATCAATGTGAAGCGGACGGTGATCCCTGGCTCGACCTTCTGGAATGACTGGGCGAAGTACCCGTTCAGCTCGACCAACTGGAACCCGCGCCCGCTCGGCGTTCAGGTCCTGGCGCTGGCCTATAAGTCCGG
>JBCCLX010000057.1:0-15448 GCA_039026635.1 Pseudomonadota bacterium | reverse complement strand
TCGTTCAATCCCTCTGGGTGTCGCGGGTCAGACCGCCGGCCCCTCGGCCACACGGAAGGTCTTGGCATTGATGCGCCAGGCATCGCCGAGCTTGAGGAACACCAAAACGTCGGCGAAGCGCCGGGGCGGCACGCTGACCTCGAGGTGCACGAAGGCCATCTCCGCGCCCGAGAGCGTGGCGCTGAGGATCGCATAGTCCGGCGCGCCCTCGCCCGGAGGCCGGCTGCCCACACGCTCGAGAAACTGCGGGAGCGGCCAGTCGATCAACGTGCCGTCCTCCGCCGGTGCATAGAGATGCGCGTTCTCGTGAAAGATCTCAGCCAATCGCGCGGTGTCGGACCGATGCAATGCGGCGCAATAGGCCTCCGCCTGCCCGCGCACGGCATCTAGGGCCGCGGCCGTCTGCGGTTCGCTGAGCGTCGTCATCGCACCATCCTCCCCGACGGATCACCGGGCCAGCGGCGGAAGGCGAGGACGAGGAGCAGGATCGGGACGCCAACGGGGATGATCGCGACCAGCGCCCAATAGGGCGACAGTCCCGCCCGCGGCAGGATGCGCCAGAAGGCGACGATCATCGCCGCCGTCAGGATCACCGCAAAGATCGATTGAAAGATCCCCATCACGCGCCCTTCTCGTCACCGGGCAGGACGTATTTCGCCCCTTCCCAGGGGGAGAGGGGGGCGTAGTTGCGATACTCCTGTACGAGCTGAACCGGCTCGTAGACGACGCGCTTTTCCGTCTCGTCGTAACGGACTTCGACATAGCCGGTTGTCGGGAAATCCTTGCGTAGCGGAAAGCCGCGGAAGCCGTAGTCGGTGAGAAGCCGGCGGAGATCCGGGTGGCCGGAGAAGAGGATGCCGAACATGTCGAAAACCTCCCGCTCGTACCAATTGGCCGAGGGGTGAAGATCGGTGATGCTCGCCACCGTCTCACCCTCGCCCACGGCCACCTTGACGCGCAGGCGCTGATTATGGGGCATCGAGAGCATGTGGTAGACAACGTCGAACCGCTTCTCGCGGCCCGGCCAGTCCACCGCCGTCAGATCGATCAGCGTCGTGAACTTGCAGGCTGCATTATCGCGCAGGTGCCCGATCAGGCCGCGCAGCCCCGACCGCGTCGAGTTGATCGTCAACTCCCCAAATGCCGTGCGCTGGCTCAGCACCGCATCCGACTGGGCGCTGGCGATCATCTCGCCCAGATCCTCGAGACTGTCGATCATGGCCATGGCTCACCTCCTCGGCGCGGTCAGCGGATCAGCGTGCCGGTGCGACGGATCTTCCGCTGTAGCTGCAGGATCCCATAGAGCAGCGCCTCGGCCGTCGGCGGGCAGCCGGGTACATAGATATCGACCGGGACGATCCGATCCGCGCCGCGCACCACGCTGTAGCTGTAGTGATAGTAGCCCCCGCCATTGGCGCAGGAACCCATGGAGATGACATAGCGCGGCTCCGGCATCTGGTCGTAGACCTTGCGCAGTGCCGGCGCCATCTTGTTGGTGAGCGTGCCTGCGATGATCATCACGTCCGACTGGCGCGGACTGGCGCGCGGGGCGATCCCGAACCGCTCCGCATCGTAGCGCGGCATCGAGGTCTGCATCATCTCGACGGCGCAGCAGGCGAGCCCGAAGGTCATCCACATGAGCGAGCCGGTTCGCGCCCAGTTGATCAGGTCGTCCGCCGTGGTCAGCAGGAAGCCCTTGTCGGCCAGCTCGTTCGAGAGCGCCGTAGAGGCGCGCTCCCAGTCGACCCCGCCGTTGCCGGTGGGCAGCGCGGTCGTCCCTGCCGTGATCGACGTCTGGCTCATCTCGCTGGACGCCGGATCGGTCACTCCCATTCGAGCGCTCCCTTTTTCCACTCATAGGCGAAGCCGACCGTGAGGACGGCGAGGAACAGCATCATCGACCAGAAGGCGAGATCGGAGAGTTCCCCAAAGGCCGCAGCCCAGGGGAAGAGAAAGGCGATCTCGAGATCGAAGATGATGAAGAGGATGGCGACGAGGTAGAAGCGCACGTCGAATTTCATGCGCGCATCGTCAAAGGCGTTGAACCCGCACTCATAGGCCGAGACCTTCTCCGGATCCGGGCTGCGCCGCGCCAAAACCCAGGCCGCTCCCATCAGGATGAGCCCAAGCGCGATGGCCACGCCGAGAAAGACGATAATCGGCAGGTAACTGGCGAGAAGCTCTGTCATCGTCGTCGGGTCCTTCGGAAGCGCTGCAAACGGGCTCGTCTTTCCATGGTGTGCAATCCGGCCTCATCTACGAGGACAGGGTAGGCGGGGTCAACGCAGGTGACCCTCCGCCGTGACAGTATCACGCAACAACGCTTTGTCGCGACCAAGAAAGCCGCGCGGCCATCGAACAGGGCACCGGTCATGGCATGACCCCCGCTGGTGCGAGGCGGCGAAAGAGCCGTTCGGCCACACGCAGTTCGGCTTTCGGAAGGCGCGCAGGATCGGGCGGTGTCGCGGGCGCCGGAGGCCGGGGCTCGAACAGCAGTCGACCCTCGAAATGACGCGCCGCCAGCCGCGCGTTGCCCGTGGCGTAATGCGCGCGGATGGCAGCCGAGGTTTCCGGATCGAAGAGCCCTGGCGCGGCACCAAGCCAATCGGCGCAGCTCTTGTGGCTCGCCATATGGCGCACCGTCCGGCGCAACGCCTGGCGGCAGGCACGAGCCTCGCCGTCCGCGGCCTCCGGATCGAGCCGTTCGGCCAGGCGCAGTGCAAAGGCCACGCCCTTCCAGCCGAAAGACGGGTTCGCCTCACGCGCCTCAACGGGCGCTAAGCCCTGGGGCGGCACGCCGAGCCAACTCAGAAAATCGGTGGCCGCGCAGCGCCCCGCCAGCTGGTCGCGATCATAGACCTTGAGCGCCACGGCCTCCCTGCCCCAAACCGCCTCGAACCGCGCGAAAGCCGTGTCGAAGTCGAAAGCCTCGACCAACCCGTCACGGGCGTAGTCGTCACTGCCCCAAAGCGGGTGATCGGCGCGCACATGGAGCATCTTGGCCTGTTGGGCATAGACCGAGGGCCAGAGCGCCTCCTGCGCCCTCACATAACCGCGCACCAGTACCGGCGCCCCCAGCGCGGCCAAGGCCCGCGCGAGCCGCTGCAGCCGGGCCATCGAGAGGGGCCAGAGGTGCTCGGAGCTCAGCAGCAAGAAGCGCGGTCCGGTAGCCGCCGCCGCCCAGATATCCGCCATACAGCCCGCCAACGCCGGCCCATCATCCTCCCGCAGCGCATCCGAGAGCGCATGCTGGCCGCCAGGCTCAAGCGCATAGGCCGGTTGAGCGAGCCCCGCCGACGCATAGGCCGCATGATGCCGGCGCAGATGCATCTGGATAGCGGAACTGCCGGTCTTCCAGACGCCGGGATGGAGCACGATCTGCATGGCCAGCAGGCTCGCCGAGCGTGCTTGAAAGATCGTGAAAATGGCGCGGTTGACGGGGCTCGAACCCGCGACCCCCGGCGTGACAGGCCGGTACTCTAACCAACTGAGCTACAACCGCGCAGCGCACCGCGTCTCAGCGGTAGGGGGAGATAGGCGCCTGGGGTCTCGGTCGTCAAGCGCCAGCGTCCAGCCTGATGCCGCCACTGCACGGTCCCATCAGGTCCGCCAGAGGATTACCGTCGAAACGGCGCCGTGATGCGGCCGATCAGGCCTGTCGGATGAGCGGCAGCAGGCGGCTCGGGCGAAGGCGCATCCCTGGGCTCCTGCGACGGCTCAGGCTCAGGCTCAGGCGTGGGTTCGGGCGTGGGTGCCGGCGCGAGGTCGGGCGCTTGGGCAGGTTCCGGTGCCTCCGCGCTGGCCACACTCGGGGGCTGCCAGGCCTCCTCATAAATATCCACGGGATACTGCGAGATCAGCACATCCCGCTTGGAGCAGTAGCTGCCATGACGCGCGAATAGGGCTTCGCGCAACGCCATCGCCTTATCCGGGCGCGCCATGAACAGCTTGTTGGGTACGAGGACCGCGGGGACGAGGCCGTGCGGGCCGTTCAGATAATCGAAGAGCCCGGTGATCACGCCCAGCCAGTGATGGTTGAGCAGATCGTCGAGGGCGCAGACGCCATCGGGCCCCAAGGCAGTATCGGCAACCTGCAGATCGTTGAGCGTCGCCTCCCGCGTATGGCTGCCATCGACGGAGAAAAAGCGCAGATCCGCCAGCCCATACGCGGCCTCCTGCCCCCGCAGCGTCAGGCTGTCGAGCGTCTCGATGCGCACGGCGCGCTCCGGCATCCAGTTGGCCAGATTGGCCTCGAAGGCTGCCCGATCGCCATAGCCCGAGAAATCGACATTCGCCGCCTGATCCTCGAAGCAGTCGATAGCGATCAGCGCGTCATGCGCCTCGGCGGCCAGACCGAGCGCGATGAAGGATTTGCCATGATGGACGCCGATCTCGGCAATCCCGCCCGAGACGCCCTGCGCGCTCTGCCAGCGCAGCACTTCGCCCATCAGGAGGCCGGTCGTGGGATACATCCAGCCCTCGAGCCGGTCGAGCTGCGCCAGATAGCTGGTCAGGCGCTCATCCGAGCTGGGCATGCGGGGCGCTCCTTCGGCCAATGGCGCGCGTTGCGTCGCCATCTCCCGCCCTCGAGACGCAGCTGCCATCGGAGAACGCCGCACGGCAGGTCGGGTCTGGGCGGGAAGTGGCGCGGTTGACGGGGCTCGAACCCGCGACCCCCGGCGTGACAGGCCGGTACTCTAACCAACTGAGCTACAACCGCAGCCGCCCGAACCCCGCGATCCGGGCGTGCGGGGGGTCATAAGGCAGCGCGCGCCAACCCGTCAAGCGCGATCTGAGAGACCGTGCGCGCCTCGACTGAGGCCTCATTCTGGGACGGCGATGGTGGGCGGTGAGAGGCTCGAACTCCCGACATCCTCGGTGTAAACGAGGCGCTCTACCAACTGAGCTAACCACCCTGCCCGTCGCCCCTGCGGTGTAGTGCGTGCCGCTGGGATGCGTCAACGCCGTCCGAGACCAGCTGAGGACGCGCGGGGACCAACCGGAAGGCCGCCTGAACCGCGTATTGCGGTCACGCTTGCGCAAAGCCCGCCTGCGCCCGTTCGCCGCGAGCCCGCGATGCCTTAGGTGTGAGCCATCCTGAACCACAGCCGGAGAGATCCGATGACTGACGAAACCCCTCCCAACCAGCCGGAAGGCTATGAGCCACCCCAAATCTGGACCTGGGATGCCGAGAACGGCGGGAAATGGTCCACGACCAACCGGCCGATCGCCGGCGCCACCCATGAGGCGCCGCTGCCCGTCGGCAAACACCCGATGCAACTCTACTCCCTCGGCACGCCCAATGGCGTGAAGGTCACGATCATGCTCGAAGAGCTGCTGGCGGCCGGGCATGCGGGGGCGGAGTATGATGCCTGGCTGATCCGCATTTCGGGCGATCAGTTCGGCTCAGGCTTTGTCGAGGTGAACCCGAACTCCAAGATCCCGGCGATGGTCGATCGCTCTGGGCCGGAGCCGCTTTTCGTCTTCGAGTCGGGCTCGATCCTGATGCATCTGGCCGAAAAGTTCGGCGCCTTCCTGCCCGCCAGCGGCCCCGCCCGCACCGAGACGATCAACTGGCTCATGTGGCAGATGGGCTCAGCACCGTTCATGGGCGGCGGTTTCGGGCACTTCTACGCCTATGCGCCCTTCAAGATGCAGTATCCCATCGACCGCTACGCCATGGAGGCCAAGCGCCAGATGGATGTGCTCGACCGCCTTCTCGCCACGCGGCCCTGGGTTGCCGGAGACGCCTACACCATCGCCGACATGGCGATCTGGCCCTGGTACGGCAACATGGCGCTTGGCCGGATGTATGACGCTGGCGCGTTTCTAGACGTCACCAGCTACAAGCACGTGCTCGCCTGGGCAGAGAAGATCATGGCGCGCCCCGCCGTCCAGCGCGGCAGGATGGTTAACCGCCTATCGGGCGAGCCCTCCGAACAGCTGCACGAACGCCATGACGCCTCGGACTTCGAGACCAAGACCCAGGACAAGATCGCGGCCGAGTAATGAATAACCCCCCGCCCGGACAGACCGGACGGGGGTCGTTTTGCTCTCCGCCCATGCGGTGATCTCGGCCGTCACCTGTGATCAGTGGGCAAGGCCGGGCTGGGTGGCGTCTTCGCCGGCGGGCGGCGTTGGGTCATCGGCCTCGAAGCAGTCCTCGTCCCACTCGATAGGATCGGGCTCGCGCACGAGGGCCACGCGCAGCACCTCGGAGACGCTTTCGACCGGGATCAGCTCAAGCCCTTCCTTAACGTTGTCCGGGATCTCGGGCAGGTCCTTCACGTTCTCCTTCGGGATCAGCACCGTCTTGATCCCACCGCGCAGCGCGGCCAGCAGCTTCTCTTTGAGCCCGCCTATGGGCAGCACATTGCCCCGCAGCGTGACCTCGCCGGTCATCGCGACGTCCTTGCGCACGGGGATCTGCGTCAGCACCGAGACGATGGAGGTCACCATAGCGATGCCGGCACTCGGCCCGTCCTTGGGCGTCGCGCCCTCGGGCACATGTACGTGGATATCCATCTTCTCAAAGGCCGGCGGCTTCACGCCGAAGAGCGGCGCCTTGGCGCGCACAAAGCTGGCCGCGGCGTCGATCGATTCCTTCATCACATCGCCGAGCTTGCCCGTCGTCTTCATCCGGCCCTTGCCCGGCAGGCGCAGCGCTTCGATCTGCAAGAGATCGCCGCCGACACTGGTGTAGGCCAGCCCCGTCGTGACACCCACCTGATCGTGCTCCTCGGCCAGCCCATGCTTGTGCCGCGGCACGCCGAGCAGATCCTCAAGCCGATCCGCCGTCACCGTCACCGTCTTCTCATCGCCCTTGACGATGTTGGTCAGCGACTTCCGGCAGAGCTTGGCCAGCTCCCGCTCCAGGTTCCGGACGCCCGCCTCGCGGGTATAGCGGCGGATCACGTCGAGCAGCGCCTCGTCCCCGATCTCGAACTCACCCTCGCGTAGCCCGTGATCCTTGACCTGCTTCGGCAGCAGGTGGCGCCGGGCGATCTCCAGCTTCTCGTCTTCAGTGTAGCCGGCGAGTGAGATGATCTCCATGCGGTCCAGCAGCGGCTGGGGCATGTTGTAGGTGTTCGCCGTTGTCAGGAACATGACATTGGAGAGGTCGTACTCGACCTCAAGATAGTGGTCGGCAAACGTCCCGTTCTGCTCCGGATCCAGCACCTCTAGCATGGCAGACGCCGGGTCGCCCCGGAAATCCTGGCCCATCTTGTCGATCTCATCGAGCAGGATCAGCGGGTTCGTCGTCTTGGCCTTCTTCATGGCCTGGATGATCTTGCCCGGCATCGAGCCGATATAGGTGCGCCGATGGCCGCGGATCTCGGCCTCATCGCGCACGCCGCCAAGCGAGATGCGGATGAACTCGCGCCCCGTCGCCTTAGCCACCGATTTGCCGAGCGAGGTCTTGCCGACGCCCGGAGGGCCGACGAGGCAGAGGATCGGGCCCTTGAGCTTGGCGGAACGCTGCTGGACCGCGAGGTACTCGACGATCCGCTCCTTCACCTTCTCAAGCCCGAAATGATCGTCGTCCAGGATCGACTGGGCGCGCTTCAGATCCTTCTTCACGCGCGATTTGGTGCCCCAGGGGATCGAGAGCATCCAGTCGAGATAGTTGCGCACCACCGTGCTCTCAGCCGACATGGGCGACATCTGCTTGAGCTTCTTCAGCTCGCCCAGCGCCTTGTCCTTAGCTTCCTTCGAGAACTTGGTCGCTTCGATCTTTTCTTCGTATTCAGCGAGTTCGTCGCGCGCCTCGTCGCCATCGCCCAGCTCACGCTGGATCGCCTTCATTTGCTCGTTCAGGTAATACTCGCGCTGCGTCTTCTCCATCTGAGACTTCACGCGGCTCTTGATCTTCTTCTCGACCTGAAGAACCGAAACCTCACCGTGGATCAGCTGGATGATCTTCTCCAGCCGCTGGGTGATCCCGGGCTCTTCGAGGAGCTTCTGGCGCTCCGAGAGCTTCACGCCGAGGTGACCGGCGACCGTATCGGCCAGCTTTGCCGGATCTTCGATATCGCCGACATTGGCCAGCGCCTCTTCCGGCACGTTCTTGTTGAGCTTCACATAGCGCTCGAACTGCTTGACGAGCTGACGCGCCAGCGCCTCGAGCGTCGCCTCATCCGCCGGCGCGTCCTCCAGCACGGTCGCCTCAGCCTCAAAGAAGGCCTCATTCGGCAGGAAGGCGTCGATCCGGGCCCGCGAAAGGCCCTCGACCAGCACCTTCACCGTGCCATCCGGCAATTTCAGCAGTTGCAGCACCCGCGCCAAGCTGCCGACGCGATAGATATCCTCCTCGCTCGGATCGTCCTGGCCCGCATCGCGCTGGCTCGCCAGCAGGATCTGGCGGTCGTCCTTCATCACCTGCTCGAGCGCGCGGACCGATTTCTCGCGCCCAACGAAAAGCGGCACGATCATATGGGGGAAAACGACGATATCGCGCAGTGGCAGGACCGGAAAGCTGGTCGAGCCTGCGGTCTCATTCTCAGGAGTGTCGGTCATCGTTTTTATCCTTATCTCGCGGCGCTGCGGGGATGCATGCACATCCCGTGCCCGCCTGCCTCTGACAGACTGAGGTGGCCCCCACCGGCCGGCTTTTCAACCGCCGTCTGCCGCGCGCTACGCTCTGCCACAGTCTAGCATAAATGAGGCACGGGTGAGGTGAAGAGGTTGCTCAATAGATGATAAGAAACGCCACAAATGCAGCGTATCTCATCAGACTCCCGTGAGCAGTTAAGAAGCGGTTGCGCCGGCTTCTTGCTTTTCCGAATAGATGTAGAGGGGCTTCGCCTCACCGGAGATAACATCGTCGTTGACGACGACTTCCTCCACGCCCTTCAACCCGGGCAGATCGAACATCGTCTCGAGCAACACGTCCTCGAGGATCGATCGCAGGCCGCGTGCGCCCGTTTTGCGCTCGATGGCCTTGTGCGCCACCGCTTTGAGCGCCTCATCCGTGAAGGTGAGCTTCACATCCTCCATCTCGAAGAGCCGCTGATACTGCTTGACCAGCGCGTTCTTCGGCTTGGTGAGGATGATGACCAACGCCTCCTCGTCGAGATCGCGCAGCGTGGCGATCACGGGCAGACGGCCGACGAATTCCGGGATCAGACCGAACTTCAGCAGATCTTCCGGCTCGAGCCTTTCGAGCGTGTCCCCGATGCGCGTCTCCTCCGTCGCCTTCACATCGGCGCCGAAGCCCATGGCCGAGCCTTTGCCCCGCTTGGCGATGATCTGGTCGAGGCCCGCGAAGGCACCGCCGCAGATAAAGAGGATGTTCGTCGTGTCGACCTGCAAGAACTCCTGTTGCGGATGCTTGCGCCCGCCCTGGGGCGGCACGGAGGCCACCGTGCCCTCCATGATCTTCAGGAGCGCTTGCTGCACGCCCTCGCCCGACACATCGCGGGTGATCGACGGGTTGTCCGACTTGCGGCTGATCTTATCGACCTCGTCGATATACACGATGCCCCGCTGGGCGCGCTCCACATTGTACTCAGCCGACTGCAGGAGCTTGAGGATGATGTTCTCCACATCCTCGCCCACATAGCCCGCTTCCGTGAGCGTCGTCGCATCGGCCATGGTGAAGGGCACGTCGAGAATGCGGGCCAGCGTCTGGGCCAGCAGCGTTTTGCCGCACCCTGTTGGGCCGATCAGAAGGATGTTGGATTTTGACAGTTCCACATCCGTATTCTTCCCGGCGTGACCGAGTCGCTTGTAATGGTTGTGCACGGCGACCGAGAGGACCCGCTTGGCCATCTCCTGCCCGATCACGTAATCGTCGAGCACCTGACAGATCTCACGGGGCGTGGGCACCCCATCCGCCGATTTCACGAGGTTGTTCTTCGTCTCCTCGCGAATAATGTCCATGCAAAGCTCGACGCATTCATCGCAGATGAACACGGTTGGCCCTGCGATCAGCTTTCGCACCTCGTGCTGGCTCTTGCCGCAGAAAGAGCAGTAGAGCGTGTTCTTGCTGTCCGAGCCGCTCGACTTGGTCATCGCTGTCTCCCAAGCGGCGCGGTCGCCGCTCCCTCAAAACTTTGCGTAGCCGACGAAGCCTCGCAGCCTCCGCCGCACTCCGTCAACTCCCAAACGCGTTAGCCCCCCTGCGGCCCCTCGACCGCATCGGCGTCTTTTTCGGGCCTTACGAGCCCTCAGCATCGGGGCGCTTCTCGACAATCGCGTCGATCAAGCCCCAGTCCTTCGCCTCATCCGCCCGCATGAATCGGTCACGATCGAGGGCGTTCTCCACCGTGTCGTAGTCCTGACCGGTGTGATGCACGTAAATTTCGTTCAGCCGCTTCTTCAAACCAAGCACTTCTTTTGCGTGGATCTCGATATCAGAAGCCTGGCCCTGAAAGCCACCGGAGGGCTGGTGGACCATGATGCGGCTGTTGGGCAGCGAGAAGCGCATGTCCTCATGGCCCGCGGCCAGCAGGAGCGAGCCCATGGAGGCCGCCTGCCCGATGCAAAGCGTGCTGACCGCAGGGCGGATGTACTGCATCGTGTCGTAGATCGAGAGGCCCGAGGTCACCACGCCGCCCGGGCTGTTGATGTACATCGCGATCTCTTTTTTCGGATTGTCCGCCTCCAGGAACAGCAGCTGCGCCACCATCAGGGTCGAGACCTGATCGTTGATGGGCCCCGAGACGAACATGATCCGCTCCTTCAGGAGCCGGCTGTAGATGTCGTACGACCGCTCGCCGCGGGACGTCTGCTCCACCACCATCGGCACGAGCATGTTCATATAGGTATCAATCGGATCGCGCATGGGTCCTGCCTCAGGGTTGGTGCGGCGGTGCGGCCGCCGAGCCGGACGAAATTCACGTCTCCTTCAGTCGTAATCCTCGGGAGAGGGTCCGACAAGGCCGCGGCCAAAGAATGGCGAAGGGCGCGCGGGTTTGACCCGCGCGCCCTTAAAAATGCGTCACTCTGCGCCAGCTCAGGCGTCGTCGAGGCTCTCGAGCTCTTCCTGCAGCGCTTCCTTGGTCACTGGCACCTCGGTCACCTGCGCCTTTTCCAGGATCTGATCGATCACCTTGTCCTCGAAGAGCGGCGCGCGGATCTGCTCCATGGCACCGCGATTGCCCTTCACGAACTCGAAGAACTCGCGCTCCTGGCCAGGGTACTGGCGTGCCTGGGCCATGATCGCCTGGCCCATCTCCTGCTCGGTAATCTCCACCCCATCGCGGTTGCCCACCTCGGCGAGCAGGAGACCGAGGCGCACACGCCGCTCTGCCAGCTTGCGGTGCTCTTCGGTGGGCTCGATGGTCTCGGGCGGGCCCTGCGGTGCCTCGGAGGCCTCGGCGCCTTCGGCCGCGCCTTCAGCATTCTCCTCCTGCCAGAGTTGACGGGCGACGCTCTTGGCCTCCTCGTCGACCAGGCTTGGCGGCAACTCGAAGCTGACGACCTCGTCGAGAGCATCGAGCAGACGGCGCTTTACGAGGGTGCGAGAGGCACCGGTGAACTCCTCGCCGATGCGCTCCCGGATCTGGCCCTTGAGCTCGTCCACGCTCTCTGCACCGAACCGCGCGGCGAAGGTCTCGTCGATCTCCGCCGCTTTCGGCCCGCGCACTTCCTTGACCGTCACCTCGAAGACGGCGGCTGCGCCCGCGAGATGGCCTGCCCCGTAGTTCTCCGGAAACGTCACCTCGATCGCCTTCTCGGTGCCCGCCTCAAGGCCCGTCAGCTGCTCCTCGAAGCCGGGGATGAACTGGTTGGAGCCGATCACCAGCGGATAATCCTCCGCCGAGCCCCCCTCGAAGGGCTCGCCCTCCAGCTTGCCGACGAAATCGATCACCACCTGATCGCCCTCCTCGGCCGCGCCCTCCTTCTCCTCGAAGTTCTGAGCCTGGCCGGCGAGCTTCTCCAGCGCCTCGTCCACCTGGCCGTCATCGACCTCCACGACCTTGCGCTCGAGCGCGATCGCCGAGAAATCGACCTCGGGCACCTCGGGCAGGCAGTCATAGGCGACCGCGAGCATCAGATCGTCGCCCTCGTCGAACTGGGTGTTGGTCACCTTCACATCCGGCTGGCCGGCGGGGCGATGGCCGGTCTCGGCCAGATGCGCGCGCAGCGTCTCGTCGACGGTCTCCTGGACCACCTCGCCAAGGACGCTCTTGCCGAACATCTTTTTCAGGAGCGGCATGGGCGCCTTGCCCTTGCGAAACCCCTTCATCTGGAAGTCGGCGCGCACGGTCTCGAGCTTCGCATTGGTCTTCTCGGTCAGCTTCGCAGCGCCCACTGTGATCGCGTATTCGCGCCGCAGCCCTTCCGACTTCGTTTCCGTGACCTGCATCGACCGTCCTCACGTCCCTCAGATTTTCTCACTGCCGTCCCGACTAGGCCGGTTCGTGGTGCGGGCGGAGGGACTTGAACCCCCACGCCTTGCGGCACGAGAACCTAAATCTCGCGTGTCTACCAGTTTCACCACGCCCGCGCGGCGCCCGGCCTGTCGACCGGCGTCGTACGGACCGCGCCCTAATCCAAACCCCGCCCCCTCACAACCCCAGATCGGCGAAGACAGCCGGCAGCATCTCCGGCAAATCCTCCGCAATGAGCCCCGGCCCAAACTTCCGCGCACATTCCACATGCAACCAAGCGCCTGCTGCTGCCGCATCGAACGGCGCGAGACCTCGAGCCATCAGACCGGTGATGAGACCGGCAAGGACATCGCCTGAACCGGCGGTGGCCAGCCAGGGAGCGGCTCGTTCATAACGAGCACCGCTGATCGCCGCGCGCCCCTTCGGATCCGCGGTCACCGTGCTGGCCCCCTTGAACAACACGACGCAACCAGCTCGCTTCGCGGCCGCTTTCGTAACGTCAACTTTTGAGATGATCGGTCCCTCAGCAGCCGGTGCCTGCAATCGCGCGTACAGGTCGGGAAAAACCCGCTTAAACTCGCCTGCATGCGGCGTGAGGACACAGTTCTTAGTCGTCAGCTCAAACAGTGCCTCTGGCTCTTCTTCGAAGGCCGTTAGCGCATCTGCGTCGAGCACCACGCCTCGATGGCGGCGCCCCCTACCACAGGCCACGGCAACGAGTTCACGTGCCCTTTCCACGCCGAGGCCGGGGCCAAGACAAATGGTGTTGATACGTTCATCCTTGAGCCGGGCGGCGAGGCTTTGGGCATTGCTCACAGAGCGAAGCATAACGGCATCAAGACGCGCCGCGTTCTCCACCATGGCGTCAGGTGGTGCTCCGATCGTCACCAGGCCAACCCCCACCCTGAGAGCCGCGCGGGCCGCCAAGCGCGCAGCCCCACCTTGACCCGATCCGCCGGCCAGCACGAAGGCATGGCCGAATTGATACTTGTTGCGATCACCGATTTTCCGGCCAGCATAGTGGATCAGATCAAAGAGATGGTCCGGCCCCGCCGCCTCAACCCCCGGCTCATCTCCAAGGCCCAGGTCGACGACGCTCAGCTTCCAGCAATCCTCCATCCAGTGCCCGAGGTAGTGTCCGATCTTTGGAGCTTGGAAGGTCACGCACAGCGACACGTAGGGGGCGGCGCCCCGTCGGACCCCGCTATCAGCATCAACGCCCGTCGGCAGATCCACCGACACGCCCCATTCCCAGCAGAAATCCGACCACTCTAGTCGAATGATCTCAGTGAGATCCGCCGGCAACGCCCGGTTCTGGCCAATGCCAAAGATCGCGTCGATAAAGACCGTATAGCGCGTCCCTTCAATACTGGGCATCGGATTGGGCGGCCAACGGTAGGTCCTTGCCTGCAAGAAGCGCGTGCCAGACGGCAATGGTTCCTCCCTGCCTGGCAACTGCTTCAAGGCGCGGTCGACGGCGGCATCGAGCGCCCCGGCGACTAACCGCCGAATTGGGCCTAGAGCCTGCCAACGGCGCGCGTTCTCGGCAGCATCGCCCGGAAGCGCGTCAGTTTCCGTTGGATCACGGCCGTAAAGGAGGACTTCGACCTCCCAGCCTTTCTGATGCAGGAGGCGGGCAACCACGAAACCGTCGCCGCCATTGTTGCCGGGCCCACAGAGAACGACGGCACGGTGCGCGGCCTCAGCGAGGGCGGGGCGCCAGTCGAGGATGGCGTCGACGACGCCCTGGCCGGCGCGTTCCATAAGCTCGAGGCCAGTTACCTCGTCTGCATCGATTGCGGCTTGTTCGAGGCTGCGCATTTGGGCGGCGGTGAGCAGGTTGGTCATGGGCGGTCCTCCTGGGGAGGGCATTGCGGGGTGGCGCGGGAGGGTCAAGGCGGCACACGTGCTGCGCCTTCGGATTGGGCATTTGCACAGAAAACGCGCAGCTTAGGCTTGGCCGTGGAAGGGGGGCGCCGGGTGCTGGCCCGCCGCGTCAAGGCCGTGTCCGGATTGCCTTTCGGGAAGGCCTCTTGGCACGCTCCCTGCATCACGGCTGCAACGACGCCGGGAGCGCGGTTTCAGCGCGAACCGGGGCAGCCAGGAGGACGGGCATTGAAGAAGGTCGAAGCGGTTATCAAACCGTTCAAGCTCGACGAGGTGAAAGAGGCCTTGCAGGAGATTGGGATCCAGGGCCTGAGCGTCATGGAGGCTAAGGGCTTTGGGCGCCAGAAAGGCCACACCGAGCTTTATCGCGGCGCGGAATACGTCGTCGATTTCTTGCCAAAGGTGAAGATCGAGCTCGTCGTCGCCGACGACCAGCTGGACCAGGTCCTCGAGGCCATCGTCAGCGCCGCAAAGACCGGCAAGATCGGCGACGGCAAGATTTTCGTCAGCTCCGTCGAAGCCGCCATCCGCATCCGGACCGGGGAAGAGGGCGGCGACGCGCTCTGACCCCCAATCAACCCCTTACAGTCACCACCACACCAAGAGGGACACCCCATGACCACAGCCGCCGATCTCGTGAAGATGATCAAAGAAGAGGAGATCGCCTATGTCGACCTCCGCTTCACCGACCCGCGGGGCAAGCTGCAGCACGTGACCGCACTGTCGGACATCGTCGACGAGGACTGGTTCTCCGACGGCTGGATGTTCGACGGCTCCTCGATCGCCGGTTGGAAGTCGATCGACAAATCGGACATGAAGCTGATGCCGGATCTGGGCTCGGCGAAAGTCGATCCGTTCTATGCCGAGAAGACGCTGACGATGTTCTGCACCGTCGTCGAGCCGGACACGGGCGAGCTTTACGATCGCGACCCGCGCGGCACCGCGATCAAGGCCGAACAGTACCTCAAGGACAGCGGCATCGGCGATATCAGCTACTGGGGCCCGGAAGCCGAGTTTTTCCTCTTCGACGATGTGCGCTTCAAAGTCGACATCAACGGCGTGGCCTATGAGGTCGACGCACAGGACGCCTCCTGGAATTCGGCCACCGAGTACGAGGCCGGCAACATGGGCCACCGCCCGGGCGTCAAAGGCGGCTACTTCCCGGTGAACCCGGTCGATGCGGGCCAGGACATCCGGTCGGAAATGCTGAGCACCATGAAGCG
>JBCCLX010000056.1:0-15547 GCA_039026635.1 Pseudomonadota bacterium | reverse complement strand
GGTTGCACGATGGCCACCTCGACGCCGAAGGGGTGCAGCTCATAGGCAGCACTCTCGAACATGGCCTCCTGCGCGAATTTGGTGGCTGCATAGAGCCCGCTCGTCGGCACGACAAAGCGGCCGAGGCCAGAGGACATCTGGATGATGAGACCGCTCCGACGCTCCCGCATCCCGGGCGCCACGGCGCGCAACATGCGGAGCTGACCAAAGACATTGGTTTCGAAGTTCTGGCGCGCCGCCTCCATGGAGAGCTCGACCGGGCCGGGAATGTTAATGCCCGCGTTGTTGAACAACACGTCGATCCGATCATGCCGCGCCAGGGCGTCGGCCATCCCGCGCGCAACGGAGTCATCGGAATCGATGTCGATCTCCACCAGATCGAGCCGCAGATCTTCGGCGCGGGCCAAGTCGCGAAGCGCCGTCGCCGCGGCAGCGTTCTTCCCCTGAAGATGCCGCATCGACGCGATCACGTGAAAGCCGGCGCGCGCAAGGGTGATGGCGCTCACCCTGCCAAAGCCCGACGACGCACCCGTGATGAGCGCCACTTGGGCCTGCGTTTCTGACGAACGGGCCGCGCCCGGCATCGCGGCTGCGACAACACCATAGGCGAAAGGCGCTGCAGCCAAACCCTGGGCAAACGAGCGCCGGTTGAGAGCGCCTGCGGAAGTGTCGACGTGCTTGTTTGTCATCGTTCTGTGCCCGTGTTGGACGTGAGAGCGCGTTGCGACGGCTCAGAAGCTGTAACTTATGGCGAGACCGCCGAAGACCTGGCTCTTGCTGCCTTCCCGATCGACAATGGGCGTACTGGACGCATCGCCGACGAGACGGTCGATCTGGACGACGCCAAGCACACCCCAGCGATCGGTGATCTGATAGCTTGCCGTCAGCGACAGGCCTGCGCTGTAGAACCCGCCATCGGCGTCGAACTCCCGCAAGCCACTTGCGGTGGATCCTGCCGCATCCACGCTGAAGAACGCGTCGTTGAATTCGCCATCGCCGTAGTTTGCCGAGACACCGATCGACGTCCGAAAACGATCGGTCACGGGATAGGAGTAGGAGACGCCCGGTGTGACCACGATGCCGCCATGTCCGTCCGAGACATCGAACATGGTCGTGACTTCGAACGACAGGCTGTCGGTGCTCGTTACGAGGTTGAAGACGCTGTAGCGCGCAAAACCACCGACCTCGAACGAGCCGTCAACTGTCGCCAACCGATCCACGACCGCGTTGTCCACGTCGTCACGCCCAAAGCGATATCCGATGACAGGACCGGCCGCGAACGTGCCACCCGAAAGCGCGCTCACCGCATCGAACGCAAGACTGGTGCCTCTGGCCTCGAAGATCACCGGCCCGGCATCGTAGCGACCGGTCGCAAAGGGCGTCGGCTTTATGTCCTCGGAACCAAGATACTCAGGCTCAACACCAACACCAACCGCGATGAATTTCTCTTGAGCGACAGCGGATGTTGCCAGAAGAAGCGCCAGAAAGCTGGGTGGGATGCCCAAGGCACCAGCTCGCAGAGAGTACTGCATGTGGAGTGTCCTACCGTTCAGTGACCGTTGATAGGAAAATTGGTGGATCACCCCCAGATGAGTACTCGCGTTCGCCCATCATTTAAGCTGCTGAAAGGGCGACATTTTTTTGAGCATACGGCCAATTTGCTCAGCTTTAGGCGCCGCTTGGTTGGGCGCTGCGGGCGGCTAGAACCGAGAAAACCACTGGCTCTCCGAGACGGGCCACCGGCGCCCGCGTGATCCGGTAGACCGCTGCGGGCGGACAGTTCCACCAGACGCGGCCGAGCGTTTGAGCGTCCAAACCCAGAGCCAGTCTGAGCCGGCCCGGTACCGGGCATCGCGGCCCATAGGTGAACTGGTAGAACGCGCCGTCTTCGGACAGGCTGCGAAAGACGTTGCGCAGTATACGCGCGACCGTACCGGGGCTCATCGACAACAGGCCCAGCCCGCTCACCACCGCGCCATAGGGACGCTGACTACTGAGAGCACGCAGATCCGTCTTCGCCGCATCCCCCCGCACGACGCGGACCTTCGGAAACTCTCTCTCCAAGGTCTGCGAGAAGACCGGGTTCTTTTCCAGCAGCGTCAGGTTCTCTGCAGGCACCTTCTTGGCCAGGAGCTGCTTTGTGAACGCCCCCGTCCCCGGACCAATCTCAAGAACAGGACCGGTCAGTGCGGAAATCTCGGAAGTGATTAGGCACGCAAGCCCGGTGCTGGAGGGCGAGATCGCGGCGACCTCAAGGGGATTGCGTGCCCATTCCCGGAGAAAGACTGCAGTGGGCTTCAGGGCGCTGAACGTGATGGTCATTTGGCTGCTCCGTCTTTGACGTGCCTTTGCGGCAGTGTGTCCGATGGTGCGAGAGATGGCGCGGGCGGGCGAGCTGACATTTCGCGTTTAGGTCGCGCGAATACATAATGATTTCAGAAACTTACGAGAGCGCGACGCTCAAACGCTCAGGTTAAGCAGGGCGCACCAGACCTTGAATCTGTGGCGGGCGGTTCATTCTTTGCGCTGGAGAGAGACCGTAAGCGGTAGAGAGCGCTGCAATGGCAAAACCTAAAACCAATCGTCGAACGCCGTCACAGAAGCGATCGTCGTTTACGCTGGATGTCATCTTGCAAGCCGCATCCGAACTTATGGTCGATGGCAACCTGCGCAAGCTGACGACCAACGCGGTTGCCGAGCGGGCGGGCGTGTCGATCGGTACCCTCTACCAGTATTTCTCCAACAAAGAAGCCATCGCGGACGCCCTGCGCACGCGGCACGGATCGGAGGTTTTACGCGCCCTTGAGACGGCTGCGCAGGCACGCTCGGCTGAAACGGTTGAGGCCGTACTCGCGCGGATGATCCGGGCGAACATCGACGAGCATTTGGCCAACCCGCGGCTGCATAGGGTTCTGACAATCGACTATCCGAAGCTGACCACCGCATCCCGAAACGCGGTTTGCCAGAATGCCGCCGACCACGTTGCGCTCTTCTCCGCAACGGAGACGCGTTTCGCAGAACTCTTGCCTCATTTGGATCGGAAGCACGCACTCCGCCCGATGCTGGCGGCGGTTTTTGGACTGGTCGAGTCCACAACCCATGCCCTCGTCGTCGATTGCCCTGCCCAAGCCTCAGCGGACGAGCTTGAGAGCATTATCTTCGCCTCAAGTCAGGCCTGCATGGACCGGTTCGTCAAGCACGAGACCATGACCCGTCCGATCTGAGGCAAAGGCCCGAAGCGGCGACTTTGGAAGAAGGCATTTTCGGACACAGGTTCACTTACTCTTATCTCCGTGCCGCTCTGGCGGAAGAGGAGATGCCGACGGGGCGATGATCGATTGCCATGAGGCGATGTTGACGCTCGAGGAGACCAATTCCGAGAAGGCGATCGAGGTTAGGCCCGAGCGGGCGGCCTCCCTGGAAAAGCTGCTCCCCTGCTTCCGAGAGCGCCATGTTGGGACTGGAGCGCCCGGCGAGCCGCTCTCGGCGGAAGCCTTCGTCGTCGGCTCGCTCAAAGGGAGCAGGGCAGGCCTCTCAGGCAGTCATTGCCGCCGCCGACCGGCAAGAGGTCTTCGCTATCTGCTACCCCACGTCGGCGAAGAAGAGCCCGGCCGCGAGATCGAGGTCGGCTTGCGTTTCGGGGGCGTCGGCGAAGGCGATGAGCATCTCGGCGCGCGACGTGCCGCTCGCAAGTGCCGCCTCCCAGAACGCTTGGCCTTCCGGATCGCCGGACCGCCCCAAAATGTTGCGGTAAAGTGCGTCGACGAAGCCTGGATCGGCGGGCGCGCCGAAGCGCTCAGCGAACTCCACACTGTCCACGAAGCTCACGGCGATGACGGTGGCGCTCGTACCCTCCAGGAGCCGCTCCTGCCAGAAGAGTGCGCCTGCGTCCGGATCTCGGCCAAAGGCCGCGCCGTAGAGACGCGCGATCGCGTCGAACGCCGCGCCTGGCAGCGCGAGAACGCCATCGTCGAAGGCAATGCGCTCGACCCCGGTAAGACGATCCTCATCCAGACCCGCAATCACGACGGTCTCGCCGAGGGCCACCCGATCCGCGGCATAGGCGCCGGCGATCACCGCGGTGTCCAGACCGGGGCCTCCGTCCAGCAGGTCTGGGCCAGCCCCGCCGTCGAGCCGGTCGTCGCCCTCGCCGCCGAGCAAATGGTCGGCCCCGTCGGCGCCCAAGAGATGATCCGCGCCGTCGCGTCCCTCGATCCGATCGGCGCTCTCCGCGCCCTCGAGCCGATTGTCGAGACCGTTGCCGACCAGTGTCAGCGGTGCCGGCGTGTACGTGAGGGTGAGATCTGTCTCGCTCGCAGGCAGCGTGTAAAGGAGCGGCGCATCCGGCGCTGCGTCCTGCGGGCCATAGAGCCGCTGCAGGATCGTCACGTCTGTCGGATAGAGGCTGTCCTGTCCGTTCAAGCGCGCCGGAAACATGATCGAGCTCTGATTCGACGTGTGTCCGAGCCCCAGCGCATGGCCGATCTCATGGAGCGCGACGTCGAAATAGTCTTGGGGGCGGAACTCGAACGAGAAATAGTCGCTCATCACGAGGTTGCCGCCGGTGGGACTGGGATTTGGATAATAGGCGACGCCGATACGGTCGTAGACCTCCGGCGTACCGTGGAGAATGCGGATGTTGCCCACGGGCCCTTCGAGGCTGTCGGCACCGCTGTCCTCCACTTGGATGAACTCGATATCCGCAGCGGCCGACCATACGGCAAAGGCCTCGCGCAGGAGCGGTTCCACATCATAGGCATAGAGCTCGTCGGGGTCCGAGGTCGTTGAGAAGGCCCTGAAATCAGAGATATCGACGCCCGCTTCACCGATGCTCCAGGTCACGACACCACCCGGTGTCGCGAGCTCAGGCCCACCCCATTTCCGCCCGATCAGAAAATAGCCGAAGCCCTCAATCAGGCCGCCGATCTCATAGTCGGACGCCACGGGCGCGCCATCAGGCCCGCTCGCAGCCGCCTGGAGCACCGTCTCAGGATCGCAATCATGCCCGGCAACGTTACAGAACCCGCACATCGATCCGCTCCCTTTGCAGCCGCCAGATCAGCCTCTGGACTACGCCGGCTCCAACCAATAGGGCCCCCCGCCGCTCTGAGCATACCAGAATTAGGCACTTGGTGTGCCCCCACTCAAGTGCTCCACCGAACGGGGTAGGATTATCCCGTAGGGCTTTCCCCCATCCGCGGAGGTGTACGCTGAGGCCGTCGATAGCGTTTCGGACGTGACCTCCATGCCCTGCGCGAGAAGCCCATAGATCTTCCAGTTGACGGCCCCCGCTGACCCGGTGCCGAGATCCGAGATCGGGCGCGTGCGGTGAACCTCAGTGGAACCAATGTTCATGGGGCCTCCAGGTCGGTCGGCGTGGCGCCCTTCAGAAGACCTCCTTGAGGCCGGACGGCGTCTCTATCTCGGCGCGGTATCGGATCTCTCGTCCTGCAACCACCCTTGGCGGGCGGTCGATGGCAAGCTGGCCGTAGAGCGCCTCGATCCGCTCCGGCTCCGGGTGCTCCAGGGTGAGCGAGACGAGCCGGGCGCCGAGATCGGGGATCGCGGCCATGGAGGTCGGACGGTCACGGTGATCGATTAGCGATGGCGCGGCTCCGCCGAGCGGCATCGACCCGTCAGGCGGGATCGTCAGGGCAAACGTCGGATCGCTGAAGGGCAGCCCCACTGCCTCGCCAAAGACCCCAGGATGCGCCGCCAGGAGGGTCTCTAGCCTGTCGGTACTCGCGACCCAGCCCTTCAGACGCCGCCCCGCATCCCAGTCCGCTCGGACCTGTGCCGGATCGTCCAGCCCGAACCAACGTGGCCGCGCAGGCGCCTGCCCTTCCGGATCGAGGGCAATCGCCTCCAAATAGACCGCGGCGCCGAGCTGCAGACGATGGTTATGGGTGCCCATATAGGCGTGGCGCGTGCCGAAGGGGACGTCGAGATCGAGGCAGGCGCGCAGATGAGCAACGCCCTCGGCAAGCGTGGGCGACACGATGGTGAGATGGTCGAGCTTCAGCATGGCTGGTTTGTCCTCACGGCGTCGATCTCAGAGGCCAAGCACGGCCTTTACCGAGCCCTCCTCGCTAAATGACCAGTCGATCGGTCGGTTCTCCAGCAGGAAGATAATCGAGTTCGCAGGCTCGAAGCCAACCTCTCGCAACCGGGCGCGCAGGTCTTTGAACAAGGCTTCCTTCTGCGCGTCGCTGCGCCCTGCCAGCAGCGCGATCTCGATAATGATGGTGCCTGTCGGATCGCGCTCACCCAGGAAGCGCGGATGCAGGATCATGTCCTCGAGCGCGTGGCGGCAGATGAGGCAGAAATCGTCGTCAGGATGGGAGCCGCAGGTCTCGACGAGACTGTTATGCACGGCGTCATTGATCGCGCGACAGGTCTCGACGGGGAGATGCAGCGGCACATGGATCTTGTTGAACGGCATCGCGTAGTCCTTCTTCGGTGGTGATCTCTGCTTGGCGGGGGGGCACCTGGCCCAAACCAGTCCAATTCAGCCCAAGGTGGATGAGACCCCGCGACCGAACCCCTTGTCGCCGGGGTTGCGGTTGCAAGCAGGCTTTCAGGCATCGGCGTTTTCTGAGGCGTCGCGTTTGAGGGCTGTCGAGAATAGCATAGGCTTGCTGTGACCCTACAGCAGGAGACATCGAAGCCGTGACCCCCGCCCAAGACGAGCCGGCGCCCAAAATGGCGGCCGCCATCGACCGTGCCCGTGCGCTTTCGTGTTTTCACGCGCCGAGCGAGATCCAACCCCTTGGCGGGGGCATCACCAACCTCAATTTGCGTCTGCGTGAGGGGGACAGGCGCTATGTCGTGCGCCTCGGCGACGACATTCCCGAACACGGTGTGATGCGCTGGAACGAACTGGCGATCAGCCGTGCCGCAGCCGAGGCCGGGCTCGCGCCGGAGGTGATCCATGCTGAGCAGGGCGTCCTGGTCCTCGCCTACGTCGAGGGCGCGCGGCCGCTTGCGGAGGCGGATGTGCGCGATCCCGCCTATCTGCCAAGGGTGCTCGATCTGGTGGCCCGGGCGCACCGCGATTTGGGACCTGCGCTCAAGGGGCCGGTGCTCGCGTTCTGGCCGTTTCAGGTGATCCGTGGCTACGCGGCGCTGCTCCGCGAGGCGGGGTCGCGCCATGCGGTGGCGCTGCCTGAGATGCTGTCGGCGGCGGACGCGCTCGCGGCTGCGACGGGGCCGGTCGAGGTAGTCATCGGTCATAACGACCTGCTCGCGGCCAATATCCTCGACGACGGCGCCCGGCTTTGGCTCATCGACTGGGAATATGGGGGGCTCAACACGCCGCTCTTCGATCTCGCGGGCCTCGCCGGTAACAACGGGCTCAGCGAAGCGCAGGAGCGGGCCATGCTGGAGCGCTATTTCGAAGAGCCGGCCGAGGCGCGCTGGCGCCCCTATCAGGCGATGAAATGCGCCTCGCTGATGCGAGAGACGCTGTGGTCGATGACCTCCGAGATCCACTCGGACCTCGACTTCGACTATGGCGCCTATACCGCCGAGAACATGAGCCGCCTGCAAGCGGCACTCGCCGACTTCCGAAACCTCTGAGGCTGCCCCATGTCCCTGCCATCCTCCTCCAAGATCGTCGTGATCGGCGGCGGCATCGTCGGCTGCTCGACGGCCTATCACCTCGCGCATAGGGGCTGTGAGGTGGTGCTGCTGGAGCAGGCGAAGCTGACCTCCGGCTCGACCTGGCATGCCGCGGGCCTTGTCGGGCAGCTCCGGTCGAGCGCCAATGTCACTCAGCTCCTCGGCTACTCGGTCAGCCTCTATGATCGGCTGGAGGAAGAGACCGGGCTCGCCACCGGTTGGAAGAGGAACGGCGGCCTGCGGCTCGCCTGCAATGCCGAGCGCTGGACCGAGGTGCGCCGGCAGGCGACGACTGCCCGCAGCTTCGGGCTCGAGATGCAGCTCCTAACGCCGCAGGAGGCACAGGATCTCTGGCCGCTGATGGACATCTCCGATGTGGTCGGCGCCGCCTTCCTGCCCACCGATGGTCAGGCGAGCCCTTCGGATATCGCGCAGGCCCTGGCTAAGGGCGCGCGGGCCCAGGGCGCGCTGCTGGTCGAAGAATGCCGCGTCACGGAGATCTTGGTGGAGCGCGGCCGGATGGCAGGCGTGCGGACGGACCAGGGCGACATCGCCTGCGAGAAGCTCGTGCTCTGCTGCGGGCAGTGGACGCGGGAACTGGCGGCGAGCATCGGCGTCACCGTTCCGCTCGTCTCGGTCGAGCATCAGTACATGATCACCGAACCCTTCGGCGTGCCATCCGACCTGCCGACGCTGCGCGACCCCGATCGGCTGACCTATTACAAGGAGGAAGTCGGCGGATTGGTGATGGGTGGCTACGAGCCGAATGGGGTTCCTTGGGCTAAGGACGGCGTCCCGGATCCCTTCGACTTCCAGCTTCTTCCCCCGGATTTCGACCACTTCGAACAGCTGACCGAGCTCGCGCTGCCGCGTGTGCCAAAGCTTGGCGAGGTTGGCGTCAAGCAACTGATCAATGGGCCCGAGAGCTTCACGCCGGACGGGAACTTCATCATCGGCGAAGCGCCGGAGATGGCGAATGTCTTCGTCGGCGCGGGCTTCAACGCCTTTGGCATTGCGGCGGGCGGTGGGGCAGGGATGGCGCTGGCGGAGTGGGTCGCGCGGGGCGAGGCGCCCTTCGACCTCTGGCCCGTCGATATCCGCCGCTTCGGCCGGCCGCATACGGATGTGGATTGGGTCCGGGAACGCACGCTTGAGGCCTATGGCAAGCACTACACGATGGCCTGGCCATCGGAAGAGCATGAGAGCGCCCGCCCCTGTCGGCGCTCCCCCCTCTACGCGACGCTCAAGGAGGCCGGCGCGGTCTTCGGCGAGAAGCTCGGCTGGGAGCGGCCCAATTGGTTCGCGGAACCGGGCGAGGCGGGGCGCGACATCTATACCTTTGAGCGCCCGAACTGGCATAGCGCCGTTGGACGCGAACACCGCGCCGCGCGCGAGGCCGCCGTGCTGATCGATCAGACTTCTTTCGCCAAGTTCGTCCTCAAGGGCCCGGACGCGGAAGCCGCGCTGCAGTGGATCGCCGCTAACCGTGTCGATAAGCCCGTCGGCGCGCTGATCTACACCCAGATGCTCAACGACCGCGGTGGGATCGAGTGCGACCTCACCTGTGCCCGGATCAGCGAGGATGAGTACTACATCGTCACGGGCACAGGTTTTGCCACCCATGACTTCCACTGGATCGCGCGCACCATCCCTGAGGGCATGAACGCCCAGCTTGTCGATGTGACCTCTGCCAATGCCGTGCTCTCGCTCTTCGGTCCGCGCGCGCGCGACATTCTCTCCGCTGTCACGCGTGACGACGTCAGCAACGTCGCCTTCCCCTTCGGCACCGCCCGCCGGATCGGGATCTCAGGCTGCCCAACCCTCGCGCTGCGCGTCACCTATGTGGGCGAGCTTGGCTGGGAGCTGCATCTGCCAACAGAATACGCCCAGACCGTCTATGACGCGCTGCATGAGGCCGGCCGGCCTTTCGAGCTACGCAACGCGGGCTATCGCGCCATCGAAACGCTGCGTCTCGAGAAGGGTTACCGCGCTTGGGGCTCGGACATCGGCCCCGACCATACGCCTCTGGAGGCCGGGCTCGGTTGGGCCGTTAAGCTGAAATCGGGCATTCCGTTCAAAGGACGCACCGCCGTTGAGACGCAGCGGGAAAGCGGCGTGAAGAAGCTGCTGGCGAGTTTCACGACAGACCCTGAGACGCGGCTCTTGGGTCGGGAGACGATCTTTCGCAATGGCGAGCGCTGCGGCTGGCTCTCTTCCGGGGGCTATGGCCATGCCGTCGGCCGCTCAATCGGGCTTGGCTATATCAGGAGCGATACCGCAATCGACGCCGCCTATGTCCTCGCCGGCGACTACGAGCTTGAAGTGGCGACCGAGCGCAGACCGGCCCAGATCTCGCTCGCGCCCCTCTACGACCCGGAGATGACGAAGATCAAATGCTAGGGTGCCGGCCGGCCTCTCCGATCCGTCTCAGCTAAGGTCTAGGCCACGCGAGAGATCCAGGCGGGAAACATCCCGCCGAGAGCAGGGGATGGCGACCGCTTAGCCGGCGCAGCTGACTAAGCCGATTTTGCGTATCCGCCGTTGTAGGCGTCGCTCTTTCTGCGGACTTGAGAGTGCTCGACGATCCGTTCTCGGGCGGCGCCCCGAAAGTCCTCAATCGAGGAGTAGCCTTTTCGATGCAAGTAGTCGCTGAGGTCGTCCTTCAGTTCTTGGATGAGCTTCACGCCGACGCCACCGCTGCCCTTTTCTTCCATCGCCGCGGTGCAGACCTGCAGGTTGCCCGCGCCATGCACGATGAAGTTGAAGGCCTCGCGAAAGCCTCGGATGCCGCCAATGCCGGAGATCGCTTTATCCGGGAAGGCGCGCGAGAGGTCGGACACGCGCTGCAGGGCTTGGTGCAGAATGGCCAAGCCGCCCAGCCCGCCGGAGGTGACGAGGCCGTCCACCTCGACCTCGAACTTCATGGTCTCCGGGTCCATCAGCGGCAGCGAGGGGAAGGTATTGCAGAGCGATATCGACGAGGCGCCCGAGGTGTATGCGGCCGCGGCGGCATCGACGAGAGAAGAGCTCGATGGCGTGAGTTTGACCCAGATGGGCACGCTGACTGCATCCGTTACGGCATGCAGGATCGATCTTATGATGTCTTCATCATTGGCGATATTGGCCCCCATGTCCTTGCGGTCCATGTGTGGGCACGACAAGTTCAACTCAATCGCGTCGCATCCCACGTTGACGCAAGCAATCGCCAGCTTGCGCCAATTGTTCATTTCTTCCTGAGTACCGGCGCCCGCCATGATCGACGCGATAAGCATGCGGTCCGGATAGGTAGTTTTGATCTCTTCGAGGTCCGGGAGCCACAGATCCAGCGGTTGATCGGAGATGAGTTCCCAATTCCATGAAGAATGCGACACGGTATCGGGCCGCTTGATGCGCGACACATAGGGCTTCGCTTCACTCGTGCGCTGAAAGATCGTCTTGGCCCCGGCGACGTTCTCGACCGGGTGCAGGCCGATCGTCTTGGTGACGACACCGCCCCAACCAGCCTCGAAGGCCTTCATGATCTTGCGCTTGCTCTCCGTCGGCGGCGCGGATGCCAGAACGAAGGGATTGACGAACTCAAGGCCTGTAAAACGTGTTGCGAGTGTGTTTTTCACAGCGTTCCCAATCATGTCTGCAGACCAAAACCGTCGGACTCAAGTCCTGAAAAGTCAACATTCTTCGTGGCTCCCGCGACACACAGATGCAGAGCCCCGCAATGCGGTCCGAGGAAACCGGCATCGCCAACGCGCTGACACGAGACCCGCGCCGCTGTCCGCTCGGCGAGCGCTGTCGTAGTCTCCGGTCTGACGGATGACACGCGTCACGCTTTGTCCCCCGGCCGGCGCGCAGGATCGAGCGCTGCTGCCGACGGACGGCCCGATCGGGCCGGGCACAGACGGTTCTCCCGGGCCCTGACGCCCCAACCCTCTGACAACGGACCGCATGAGCCCACTTTTTGGCCCGATGTCTGCGTCTTTTTCGATTCTCTGGCGTCAAGCGCTATGAAAGACGATCGGATGGGAGACACCGGATGACATGCTGTAGCCCCAGCGCTGACCAAAGGCCCGCGAGGCGCGTCGACGCCATCAGGCTCGAGTTTCTGTTCCTCGATGAGACCCTGTGCAAACCCTGCAGGGGCACGGACGAGGCGTTGGATGAGGCGATCCGTATTGTGGCGGCACCGCTCGACGCGCTCGGCCTGCGCCTGGAGGTGGCGCGGATCCTCATCGCGACGGAGGAAGAGGCGGTTACCAATCGGCTTCTCTCCTCGCCCACGATCCGCATCGATGGTGTCGATATTGATCCGACCGTCACTGAAGGCCCATGCGAGAGCTGTGGTGATCTGGCGGGCGGGCAGACCACGGTGACCTGCCGGCGCTGGTACTGGAAAGGCGCCGCCTATGCCGCGGCACCGACGGGCAAGATCGTCGAGGCGATCCTCGCCGCGGCCACCTCTCCAGGTGCTCAGGCGCCGGGATGCTGCGAAACCGCACCGCTCGAGGCGGCTTATGCCTTGCCGCAGAACCTCCAGGGCTTCTTCGCCGCACGCCGCGCCGGCGCGCCGGTCTGCTGCTAGGGGGCGTGTCAGGGTGCGCGAGCCTGGAGCAGCCTACGGAGCTTTCGAGACGACGCTGCGGCGCTATCTCTCGCGTCGGCTCCCCAACCCTGACGATGTGGAGGATGTGCTGCAGGACGTTTTTCTGCGTGTGACGCGGAACAGAGGCGCGCTCGAGACAGCCGAGCGCCCGCTGGCATGGCTCCATACCGTCGCCAAATCGTCGATGCTGGATCATCTGCGGCGCCAGGCGCGCCAAGCGCGGGTCAAGGCCGCGCTCGTGGCCGAAAGCGCGGCAGAGCCTGCTGCCGATCCTGAGAGTGGCGATTTCGCACAGTGTCTGCGGCCCCTCATCGATAGCCTGTCGGACCCCTATCGGGAGGCCATTCGCTACGTCGATATCGAGGGCGGGCGGCAGGTCGATCTCGCCCGGCAGACCGATGTGACGGTGTCGACCATCAAATCGCGGGTCCAACGGGGGCGTCGCCAGTTGAAGACAGCAATCCTGGCGTGCTGTCTGATCGAACGCGATGGGCGCAACGCCATCGCAGCGCTGGCCCCGGGATCCTGCGGCGAGGACTGCTGCACCTGATTGCGTGACGTGCGCCAGAGCATCGCGTCGTCCGGTGCCGCCCCTGGCGCTGGTTCAGGCGCTGTGTCAGCGCGTCGCGAAGGTCTCTCGCGCCCAATCCATGAAGCGGGTGATCTTGCGCTCGTGTCGCCGATCGGGGGCGCAGAGCAGCATGTAGGTGCCCGCGGGGCCGGGTACGGTGATGTCGGGCCGGACCGGTACCAAAAGCCCTTGGCGGACGGCATCGCCGACGAGCGCACTGCTCATCAAGGCCAGGCCATGCCCGGCGATCGCCGCTTGCAGGACGTAATGCTCCTCCTCGTAGCGCAGGATCTGCACATCGGGGCAGGCCGATTGGCCAGCGGCGGCGAACCAACTGTCCCAGGTGACATGGGCGAGCCTCGGCTGCTGCATATCCGTCTCGATCAGGGTGGCTGCTGCGGCGGGGTCGCGGGCTGTGCTGCCGGGTGCGGCATAGGCGGCGAACCGCTCGGTCACTAACGGCAGGGCATGCGGGCCTTGGGGGATCTCCGTCGCATAGCGGATGGCGACGTCGATCCGCCGATCACGGCGGAGATCGACCACGATGCCGCCGGTCTCGACACGCAGGCGCAGATTGGGCCAGCGGGCCTCGAACGCCGGCAGCCGCGGCATCAACCTCAGCGTGGCGAAGGCAGCGGTGGTTGTGACCGTCAGCACCTGCTCGGTCTCGGCCACGTCCTCGACCGCCGTGCGGATCGAGAGAAAGGCCGCATGCAGCGCCGGCGCGAGCCGAGCGCCGGCCTCAGTCAACTCCACGGCGCGGGTACGGCGCACAAAGAGCGCGACGTCGAGGACATCTTCCAGCGCGCGGATCTGATGGGAGACGGCAGTCGGCGTCACGCCAAGCTCCGCCGCCGCATCCTTGAAGCTGCCAAGCCGAGCAGCGGCTTCGAAGGTGCGCAGCGACGACGGCGATGGCAGGCGCGCAAACATGCTCTTTGATACCTGAATATTACTCATCTGTCAGTGTAGTTTTCTCCTTTGTCGCGAGTGCCAGGGTCCACCACTTCCACTCTCAAGACGGTCACGCAACAGAGAGCGAAACAGACTTACTGCGTCAGAGAATGAACCAGTGCGGGTCGTCTCAAGATGATGAAGGAAAACGCGATCATGACCAAACGATCAGCACGCCCCCTCCTCACTGGTGGGACCTATGCCCTCGACACCACATCCGGGGCCGGGCCGACCCATCCCGCGTTCCCCACGCTGCCCCAGCAACGCGCCGTCTGAGCACTCCAGTAGTCCGCCACCCGGGCTCCCACATCGATCCCACCCATCTCAAGGAGCATTCGCCATGGCCTGGCTCTATCTCGCCGCCGCCGCCGTCTTCGAGGTCATCTTCGCCCTCAGCATGAAAGCCTCCGACGGTTTCACCCGGCCCCTCGCCACCATCATCACCGTGCTCGGCGTCATCGGAGGGATCGCCTGCCTCACGCTGGCGATGCGCACCATCCCCGTGAGCCTGGCCTACCCGATCTGGACCGCATCCGGGGCGTTCGGCACGGTGGTCTTCGGTTTCGTCTTCTTCGGCGAAGGTATGTCCGGGCTGAAGATCCTCGGCCTGATCGCCATCGTCGCGGGCGTCGCCAGCCTGCGCGCCGCGGCCTGATCGCGGCCCCCGGCCTCCGCAGGCGGCGACGGCCCCGCCGCCGGCCACACAACAATCGCCCACCCCGCATTGACCCGTTCGCATGCGGCAACATTCTCGATGAGGGAAAAGGCGAGGGCGATTATGCGCAGTGACCTGACAGCACTCCTCCTCGTCGCGGCAACGCTCCCCGCCGCGGCGTTGGAATTGAAAGAGACGGGGCGGTACGCGCTCAATCACCCCGCGAGCCTCGATTACGATCCGACGTTCTGTGGGCTCTGGATCGCGAACGAGGGGCCCGAGGCGGTGCTCCTGAACCTCCAGGGTGACGAGCTGCGCCGCATCCGAAGCGAGATGTTTCGGATCAAGGCGATCGCGCTCGAAGGCGATCATCTGATCGTGGGCGATGGGTTCGGCAAGATGCAGCGCTTGACCAAGGATGGTGATGCGATGGGGCCTCCCTTCGAGCTTGCCGGGGGCTTTGCGGATACCGAAGGCATCGCCATTGCTGCAAACGGCGACATCGTCACCGTCGAGGACGATCCAGAGCGTCTGTCATGGTTCAGCCCCACGGGCGCGCTGAAGCGACGGCTGGACACGATGGACCTATCCCCACCGCTCAGCGAGGCGCAAGGGATCGCGATCGATGAGCGGACCGGTCACCTCCTGATCGTCGACGATTGGGAAGGATCCAACAGTCTCTACGAGTTCACGGCGGATGGGCAGCTCCTCGCGCAAGAGAGCTTGATCGCCTATGGCACCGACCCGGAGGGGATCGCGATCCGGCCAGGCTCCAATCAACTCTTCATCGCCTTCGATAGCGGTGCCCAGGTCGTGACCTTCTCCTACACCCCGACGCTGCCGCCAGGCTCGGCGCCGCTCCCTGAGGGCGCGGACTGCATGATGTTCTGAGCCAGCCAACCACGCTGTCAGCGGCCTTTTGGCAGGGCTTACGCTGTGACAGGGTGGCGGTCGGAGCGTGAAAGGAGCGAACAGCATGTCCGAGGACCGGTCGCCGCATTGGGTCTATAACGAGACGATCCGGCGCTTTGCCGCCGGAGAGAGCCCACTGTTCGAAGACCCCGCCGAGATGACTGCGACCTGGGGCCGTGCCTGGGGCGTGGACAACGACATCGGCCGCATCCGCGCCGTGCTGGTGCATCGACCGGGC
>JBCCLX010000055.1:0-15745 GCA_039026635.1 Pseudomonadota bacterium | reverse complement strand
GCCGCGGCGTTCAGGGGAGCAGGAGAGACGCGTCGCCGTAGCTGTAGAAGCGGTAGCGTTGCTCGATGGCATGGGCGTAGAGCGCCTTCGTCCGCTCGAGCCCCATCATCGCCGCGACCAGCATGACGAGGGTCGAGCGGGGGAGGTGGAAGTTGGTCATCAGCCCATCGGCCGCGCGAAACACATGGCCGGGGCGAATGAAGATGTCCGTGGTGCCCTCATAGGGCTCGATCTGCCGGCTGGGGGTTGCGGCGCTCTCAAGAAGGCGGAGCGCGGTGGTGCCGACGGGAATGATGCGGCGCCCGTCCGCGCGGGCGGCATTCAGCGCCTCGGCGGTCTCAGCGGTCACCTGGCCCCATTCCGCGTGCATCTTGTGGTCGGTCACGTCATCTGTCTTCACGGGCAGAAAGGTGCCGGGGCCCACATGGAGCGTCACCTTGGCCCGACCGATGCCGGCAGCCTCAAGATCGCCCAACACGCTGTCGTCGAAATGCAGTGCTGCTGTGGGCGCTGCAACCGATCCGTCATGCTCGGCGAAGATCGTCTGATAGTCGCTGTGATCCGCGGCATCGGGAGGGCGGCGCGCGGCGATATAGGGGGGAAGCGGCATGGCGCCTGCCTCGCCGATGGCCGTGTCGAGCTCTGGGCCCGCCCGGTCGAACGTCAGGCGCACGCGGCCTTCCTCAGGCGCGCCTGCGATGGCGGAGAGGGCGGTGCCGAAGGTGATCCGATCGCCCGCGCGCAACCGCTTGGCCGGGCGCACGAGCGCCTCCCAGGCATTGGAGCCCGCCCGCTCCATCAACGTCGCTTCGATCTTCGCCACCCCGCTCCCGTCCGCGCTCTCACGCCGACGCTCGCCAGTCAGCCGAGCCGGGATGACGCGGGTATCGTTGAAGACCAGCACATCGCCTGGACGCAGCCAGCGCGGCAGATCGCGCACACCAGCATCATGCGTCATACCACCCTCGGCCACGAGCAGACGCGCTGCACTGCGGGGGCGGGCTGGACGCAGAGCGATCAGCTCCTCGGGCAGCTCGAAGTCGAAATCGGAGAGTTTCATGGCGCGGCAGGTAGCTCTGCCGCTCGGGCCGCACAAGCCATCGGGCACCCCCTTCGACACGGTCCGGCACCTGGCGGGATGCGGCCTTGTTCCCATTGGGCGCGCGCGGCACTGTCTCGGCCCAAAGGACTGAGGGAGGATGGCATGGCGGACGGCGCCGTTGAGAACAGCGTAGAGACAGGAGCGACGGCGGCCCTCGCCCCAGCGCTTGCCCGGTTTGCAACGGCGCTTCCCGCAGAGGCACTGTCGGAGACAGCCCTCGCCGTCGCGCGCCTTTCGCTCCTCGATTTTGCCGCTGTGGCGCTTGCCGGTCGGCAGGAGCCGGTCGCGCGCATCCTGCGCGGGGAGGCGCTGCGCGATGGGGGCCGGGGCGAGGCAGGGATCATCGGCGGCGATCCTGGCGCCCGCGTCCCGGCACGTGCGGCGGCCATGACCAACGGTGCCACAGGTCATGCCCTTGATTATGACGACACGCATTTCGGCTACGTCGGCCATCCCTCCGTCGCGGTCTTTCCCGCAGCCCTTGCAATGGCCGAGGCGGAGGGGCGCACGGGGCGCGAGGCGCTCGAGGCCGCACTCATCGGCATGGAGGCCGCCTGCCGGGTCGGCGCCTGGCTCGGGACACAACACTACAATCACGGCTTTCATCAGACGGCGACCGCGGGGGCCTTCGGCGCCACGCTGGCGGCCGCGCGCCTTCTTGGTCTTGATGCGGAGACGGCGGCGATGGCGTTGGGGATTGCCGCGACCCGCGCCTCGGGGCTGAAATCGCAGTTCGGCACCATGGGCAAGCCGCTCAACGCCGGGATCGCAGCGGCGAAC
Source organism: Pseudomonadota bacterium (assembly GCA_039026635.1). GTDB lineage: Bacteria > Pseudomonadota > Alphaproteobacteria > Rhodobacterales > Rhodobacteraceae > Thermohalobaculum. The sequence continues at coordinate 13,863 of JBCCLX010000055.1, read as the reverse complement.
GGCATCGAATGCGCCCGCCTTGCCGCAGCAGGCCTTGTCTCTCGGCCTGAGGCGCTCGATGGCCCGCAGGGTTTTGGCGAGACCCATGCGGGTGAGAACGCGGCGCCGAGCGCGGTGCTCGACGGTTTGGGGGAGCGCTGGCAATTCGAGGCCGTCTCTCACAAATTCCATGCCTGCTGCCACGGCCTGCATGCGATGCTGGAAGCGCTCGGCGCGCTGTGGGCCGGCGGGCTTTCCGTGGCCGAGCTCTCTGCGGTCATCGTCACGGTCAATCCGCGCTGGCTCCGCGTCTGCAATATCGAACGCCCGGCGACGGGGCTCGAGGCCAAGTTCAGCTATCGACTCACGGCGGCGATGGCGCTGACGGGGCGGGATACCGGGGCGCTGGAGAGCTATAGCGATGCCGCTTGTGCTGATCCTGACCTCCTGGCGCTGCGCGAGCGTGTGTCTGTCGAGACGGACCCGTCGATCGCCGACACGGCCGCCCAAGTCGTCATCCACTGCCGGGATGGGACCACAAGGGACGCCGCCCATGACTTGGCTGCTGCCGAGCCGCTGTCGGTGCGGTCGCAGAAGGTGCGCGCGAAGGCGGGGACGCTGCTTGGCGAGGCGCATGCAGGGGCGATTACCGCGCGGATCGAAGGGTTTGCCGGCGATCCCGCGCCCTTCACGCTCATGGCTTTTCTGGCTGAGCCGCGCCAGTGAGCCGCTCCTATGGCGTGGCGGTCATCGGTCTCGGCGCGATCGGCCAGCGCATGCTGGCCAACATGCCGCGTCAGGGCCGCCTCACGATCGTCGGCGGGTGGGATGTCCTGTCCGAGGCCCGGCGCGCCGCCGCCGCTGCCGGCACGCCGGTGGCTGAGGAGTGGCAGGCGCTGATTGCGGATCCCGCTACCGATTGCGTCTATATCGGCACACCGCCGGCGAGCCATGGGGCGTATGTCCGCGCGGCGCTCGCGGCCGGTAAGGCGGTGTTTTGCGAAAAGCCACTGGGCATCGATCTCGCCGAGAGCCGCGCCCTGGCGGCAGCGGTCGCATCAAGCGGGGTGCCGGCGGCGATCAACCTCTCGCTCGCGGCGGCCCGACCGACGGCGATGATGGCCGAAGCCCTGGAAGACGGCAGCCTCGGGACGGTGCAGGGTCTCGATATCCGGCTGCGCTTTCGCGCCTGGCCGCGCCCGTTTCAGGCCAATGCGGGATGGTTGGGCGAACGGGCGGAGGGCGGGTTTCTGCGCGAGGTCGGCACGCATTTTCTCTACCTCGCCGAGCGCCTCTTCGGCCCCGCCCGTCTGCTCTCGGCGGATTGTCGTTTCCCGGGTGGCGCTGCGGCGGAGACCCATGCGCTTCTGCGCCTCGAATGCGCCGGCGTGCCGGTGACGCTTGCCGGCAGCGTGGGCGGTGCTGGGCGCGATCTGACGGAGTGCACGCTCTGGGGCACTGCGCGATCCCTGCGCACGACCGATTTCTATACGCTCTCGCAGGCCCAGGGCGACGGGGATTTCCTACCCATGATGAGCGATGTCGCGGACCCGCGCGATGATGCCTATAGGCGCCAGCTCGACGCACTGGTTGCGCTGCTGGACGGTGCGGTTGGTGTGCTTCCTGGCTTTGATGCCGCAGTCTCAGTGCAGGAGCTTGTTGAGGCGGCGCTGAGCCAGAGCTGACTTCACTCTAAGAAGGTCTGCCTAAATTATAGCGCATCGCTTCTGCTATGCATCATTTACCAGCGCTTCTGACGCTGGTGGCTCATGATGTAAGCACTGTGGTGGCAATCCACTACTTGTCCCTGCGGCTTGAAGGCCAAGGTAAGGGTCTGGGGCGCATTCGAGATGTGTCTCCCGGTACTGCGCCGGCCCCCTTGCCGCATTGGAGCTTTCATGATCCGTCGCCTGGTCCTCGCTGCCGCCTGCCTCGCTCTCACGATCAATGCCCCATCGCGCGCGGCCGATCTGATGACCGATCTGCATGCCCACGGGGGGCCCGCGGCGCAGGCGCCCGTGGATCTGGAACTGGTGCTCCTCGCCGATGCCTCGGGCTCGATCGACGATCGCGAGATCGCCTTCCAGCGCCGCGGTTATGCCCAGGCAATCCGTGATCCGCGGGTGCTGGACGCGATCCGATACACGGGCTTTGGGCGCATCGCGCTGACCTACGTGGAGTGGGCGGATGTCGAGTCGCAGCAGGTGGTCGTGGACTGGCGCATCATCGAGACGGCGGAGGATGCGGAGGCTTTTGCCGAGGCGCTGATGATCCCGCCGCGCCTCGCCTGGGGTCGCAACGCCATCGGGGCGGCGCTCCTCAAAGCACGCGCGCTGATCGAGGAGAACGGGATCGAGGCCACGCGCCGGGTCGTCGACTTCTCCGCCGATAGCGCCAACAACTGGAACGGCCCGTCGATTGCCGAGGGTCGTCGTGCGCTCCTCGAGGCCGGGATCACGATCAACGGGCTCGCCGTTCTCTGCCGGGACTGCTCCGGCCGGCCCGTGGGCTACGATCTCGAAGGCGCCTTCAATGACCGCATCGTGGGCGGGCCGGGCCATTTCGTCGTGACCGCCGATAGTGAGGCCACCTTCGCCAATGCGGTTCGGCGCAAGCTGGTGCTCGAGATCGCGGGCCTGCGCCCGGGAGAGCGTCGCTTGGCCGCCGCCGGTGTCGCCATCGGCGATTGAGCGGTCTTTAGGCCCCAGAGGGCGGGCGGGACAATCGGCCTGCGATGGCCGTCTCCAGCGCGGCGAACTGTGCGAAAGTGATGGCCGCCGGCAGCGCCTCCAGCGGCTCGCGGCGATAGCCTTCGGTATGAAGGGCGAAAGCGATCCCGGCAGCCTCCGACGTGCGCGCATCGGTGCCGCTGTCGCCCACATAGAGCGTGGTCTCCGGGCGCCCCACCGCCTCGACCGCCGCCAACAGCGGGCGCGGGTCGGGTTTTAAGAAAGCGAGCGTATCGCCTCCAATCACAGCGGCGAAGTGATGGGCGAGACCTCTGGTTGCCAACAGCGTGTGCGCCCCGGCCTCGATCTTGTTGGTGCAGACGGCCATCGGCACCCCAGCCGCACCGATGCGTGCGAGGAGCTGCTCGGCGCCGTCGAAGGGGTCTGCCGCATAGCCGAGCCGGTTCGCCTCCGCGTCGAAGACGCCCATGGCCTCATCGAGACCTATAGCGGCCAGGCCAGCCGCGGCCGTGGCCGACAGGCTCCGCTCGACGAAAACCCGCAACCCCTCGCCGATGAAGGAGGCCGTCTCTTCGCGCGCCAGCGCTCGCCGGCCGAGCCGTGCCAGCATGGCGTTCGCGTGGGCATCGATGTCGGAGAGCGTATCAACCAGCGTACCGTCCAGATCGAAGACCACCGCCTCGATCCGTTCGGGCAGGGTGGTATTGGGGCGTTCGCGCATGGCCGTCCTCAGCGGTCGCTGGTCTGCCAGCGTGGATTGATCCAGGGGGCCGCGTTCTCGGCGGCAAGCGGCACGCGTCCCAGAATATGATCCGAGGCCTTTTCGCCGACCATGATCGAGGGGCCGTTGAGATTGCCGTTGGTGATCCGCGGGAAGATCGAGCTGTCCGCGCACCAGAGCCCATCGACGCCGATGACGCGGGTTTGTGGGTCGACGACGGCGAGCCGATCGTCCGCTGCGCCCATTCGGCAGGTACCGCAGGGGTGATAGGCGCTCTCTGCATGCTCAGCGATATGGGCGTCGAGCGCGTCGTCGGTCTGCACGCTGTCGCCGGGCAGGATCTCCTTGCCGCGGTAGGGATCAAAGGGCTCCTGGGCGAAGACCTCGCGCGCGATGCGGATGCAGCGGCGGAAGTCGATCCAGTCCTGCTCCTCGCTCATGTAGTTGAAGCGGATGAGCGGATCCTCGGCGGCATTGGACGAGCGCAGGCGGACATGCCCGCGGGAGGCGGAGCGCATCGGGCCCACATGTGCTTGCCAGCCATGGCCTTCGGCGGCAGCCTGGCCATCGTAGCGCACCGCGATGGGCAGGAAGTGGAACTGCAGGTCCGGATACTCGATCCCGGCGCGGGTGCGGACGAAGGCGGCGCTCTCGAACTGGTTCGACGCGCCGGGGCCCTTGCGCGTCAGCAGCCATTCGAGGCCGACGCGGGCTTTGCCGATGAGGCTCCAGTACTTGAAGAGCGTGATCGGCTGGGTGCAGGCCTGCTGGATGTAAAGTTCCAGGTGGTCTTGCAGGTTCTCGCCCACGCCCGGGCGGTCGGCCACCACGTCGATGCCGTGTTCGGCGAGATGTGCGCCGGGGCCGATGCCGGAGAGCATCAGGATCTTGGGCGAGTTGATCGAGGAGGCGCAGAGGACGACGCCGGCGCGGGCAGTAAGCCGGCGCGGGATGTCGTCGACCATCAGCTCGACGCCAGTGGCGCGGCCGTCCTCGATGAGGATCCGTTGGACTTCGCCGCGCGTCAGGCTGCAGTTGTCGCGGGCGAGGGCGGGGCGGAGATAGGCGTTGGCGGAGGACCAGCGGACGCCCTCGCGGATCGTCGCCTCCATCGGGCCGAAGCCCTCCTGCTTCTCGCCGTTGTAATCGTCGGTGCCCTCATAGCCGGCCGCGCGACCGGCCTCGACAAAGGCGTGGAAGAGTGGGTTCTCGCGGGTGCCGCGGGAGATATGCAGCGGCCCGTCCTTGCCTCGCCACGCCGGGTCGCCGCCATGCCCGCCATCGTGCCAGGTCTCCAGACGCTTGTAGTAGGGCAGCACGTCGGCATAGGCCCAGCCGACCGCGCCCTGGTCCGCCCAATGGTCGAAGTCGCGCGCATGGCCGCGCACATAGACCATGCCGTTGATCGAGGAGGAGCCGCCGATCACGCGGCCGCGTGGGCAGGCCAGGCGGCGGTTGTTGAGTGCGGGCTCGGGCTCGGCGCGATAGCCCCAGTCATAGCGGTGCATGTTCATCGGGAAGGACAGCGCCGCGGGCATCTGGATTAGCGGGCCTGCGTCGGTGCCGCCCGCCTCGACGACCAGGACCCGGTGCTTCCCGTCCTCGGAGAGGCGATAAGCTATGGCAGCGCCGGCAGAGCCCGCGCCGATCACGATGAAATCGGCATCCTCGGTCATGATCGTCTCCGGAGGGGCTTAGGCGGCCAGCACAGGCGTGCGGGCCAGGAGCATCTGCAGATGGGCATGCGCGATGGCGCGGGTCTCGGCCAGCGAAGGCGCGCCTTCAGCCGGCGCATGGCGGATGTAGAGCCCGTCGATCAGCGCACCGAGGCCATGGGCTGCCGCCTCCGCCTCCGCCCGCGGCATGAGCTGGGCGAACTCATGGACCAGGTTGGCCCGCAATCGCGCGCGGTAGACGGCGAGGAGCCGCCGTGCCTCGGGCACCGTCTGTGCCTGGAGATAAAAGGCGAGCCAGGCGGAGAGGAGTGCGGGTTCGCACTGCTTGGGATCGAAGCTGGCCTCGACGATGGCCGCCAGCCGTCGCTCCGGCCGCGTCTCACCGCGCAGGCGCGCGACGACCGTCGTCCCCCAATCGGCCAGGATCGCCCGCATGCTCGCGATGAAGAGCCGTTCTTTCGACCCGAAATAGTGATGCGCGAGCGCCGAGGAGACGCCGGCCCGTGCTGCGATCCGCCCAACCGTCACGTCGAGGGATCCTGCCTCGCCCACCTCGGCGATGGTTGCACCGATCAGCGCTTCCCGGCGTACCGCTTCCATCCCGATCTTGGGCATCTCGGTTCCTCGGACAGCTCGAGAGAAAGATGTTGCAGGCAGACATGCCCTGGCTTTAATTGACTAGTCAATCAAGAAAGCGGTCGTATCGTGCCGCAGCATCCGACAGGAGAGAGCCATGACCCGCACCACGCGTCTTCTCGCAGGCGTCGCCCTGCTCGCCTTCGCCCCCGCCCAGGCGCTCGCCGCCTGCGAAGAGATTACCTTTTCCGACGTCGGCTGGACCGACATCACGGCGACGACCGCCGCCACGGGGGTGGTGCTCGAAGGGCTTGGCTATGAGGTCGATGTGAAGGTGCTCTCGGTGCCGGTCACCTATGCCTCGATGAAGAGCGGGGATATCGACATCTTCCTCGGCAACTGGATGCCGACGATGGAGGCCGATATCGCGCCCTATCGCGAGGATGGCACCGTCGAGACCGTGCGCGCGAACCTCGAAGGCGCGAAGTACACGCTGGCGACCAATGCGGCGGGCGCGGCGCTGGGGATCGCGAATTTCGCGGATATCGCGGCCCAGGCCGAAGCGCTCGACGGCAAGATCTATGGCATCGAGCCGGGCAACGACGGCAACCGGCTGATCATGGATATGATCGAGGCCGATGCTTTCGGGCTCTCGGATTTCGAGGTGGTCGAGAGCTCAGAGCAGGGCATGCTGGCCCAGGTCGGCCGGGCGGTGAGCCGCGAGGAGCCCATCGTCTTCCTCGGCTGGGAGCCCCATCCGATGAATGCGAACTTCGAGATGACCTATCTCGAGGGCGGGGACGACTACTTCGGCCCGAACCTTGGTGGCGCGACGGTCTTTACGAACACGCGCGCGGGCTTCTCGGCGGAGTGCCCGAACGTCGGCAAGCTCCTCTCCAACCTCGCCTTCACGCTCGCCATGGAGAACGAGATCATGGGCGCGATCCTGAACGACGGCGAGGATCCGGATGATGCCGCCAAGGCCTGGCTGGCCGGCAATATGGGCATCCTCGATGCCTGGCTCGACGGGGTGACGACGGCGGATGGCGGCGACGCCATGGCGGCCGTCCGTGCTGTGCTCGAGAACTAATCCACGCGCATAGGGGCGCCCTGCATTTTCCAGGGGCCCCTCTTCCCCTTTCGACGCGTCAGAGGTTTTGCATGAACGCGATCACGGAAGCCGCCCGGCAGACGCCGGTGGTGCATGAGACCGATGTCTTGGTCGTGGGCTCTGGCCCGGGTGGTTTGGCCGCGGCACTGGCGGCGGCGCGCATGGGTGTGCGGGTGGCGCTGGTCGAGCGCTTCGGCTGCATGGGCGGCAACATCACCGTGGTCGGCGTCGAGGGGTTCGCTTGGTACCGCCATGAAAAGACCGTTGAGGCCGGAGGCATCGGCTGGGAGTTCGAGGAGCGGGCCAAGGCCATGGGCGCGGCGGTCCCTGAGAGCCAGAGCCTCAGCTACGAGCTCGACAGCGAGGGCTTTAAACTCGTGGCCGACAGGCTGGTGGAGGACGCCGGCGTGGCCCCGCTTCTGCACCGGATGTTCGTGGCGCCGGTGATGGAGGGAGACCGGGTCGCCGGTGTGATCGTCGAAAGCAAGCGTGGGCGTGAGGCGATCCTCGGCCGGGTGGTGATCGACGCCACGGGTGACGCGGATATCGCCTATCGTGCCGGCGCGCCGATCAATCAGACGCCGCCCGAAGACATGCAGGCCGCCTCGGTCATGTTCCATATGGCCGGCGTCGACAAGGCGGCCTTTATGGCCGGCGTGGCCGCGGATCAGCAGACCTATGCCGACTGGTCGGACGGAGAGTGGACGGTCGAGACCTCCGGTAAGGAGGACGCCATGTTCTCCCCCTTCATCAAGAAGCCCTTCAAGCAGGCGATCGCCGATGGGCTCATCCCCGAGGGTTTGCAGACACTGGCCGGCACTTGGGGGGCGGCCCATGACACGGGCGAGCTGACCTATATGAACGTCGTGCATCTGGCAGGTGTCGATGGCACCGATCCTGACAGCATGACCCGCTGGGAGATCGAGGGGCGCAAACAGGCCATGCGCGCGGTCGAGGCGCTGCGCGCCTATATGCCCGGCTGCGACAAGGCGCGGTTGCGCAACTTCGGGATGACCATCGGCATCCGCGATACGCGCAAGATCCGGGCGCGTTATGACATGACAGAGGCCGATGTGCGCCATGAGGGACGCTTCGAGGATAGCATCGGGATCTATCCTGAGTTCATCGATGGCTATGGCGTGCTGATCCTGCCGACGACCGGGCGCTACATGCAGGTGCCCTATCGCAGCCTTCTGCCGCGCGGGGTTCAGGGGTTGCTGGTCGCTGGGCGCGCCATTGGCGGGGACCGTATCGCCCATGCAGCGACGCGCAACATGGCCTGCTGTGCGGTGACGGGGCAGGGTGCGGGTGTGGCGGCGGCCCTGGCGGTGAAGGGCAATGCCGATCTGGACCGGATCGATCCTGTCGCCGTGCGCCGAAACCTCGAGGCGCAGGGGGTGCGCTGCCACTGAGGCGGGAGAGCAGGCGGGATGGCGGGTGCCCGTGCGCCGCCTGTCGCCTACGCTCAGGCGACGACGCCCACCCGCCATCCCGCCTGCCGAGCAGCACCTGGTGAGGGTGCTGGGTATGGGCTCCGGGTATGGGCGATGGGGTGATGCGACACGCCGACGAACGCGGAGGCGGGAGAACAGGACAAGGAGCGGCCGATGGAGTGGATGGAGGACTATAAGATCCCCGTGGGGGATCTGGCCGCCGATGTCTTCGACTGGCTCCAGAAGAACGGAGCCTGGTTCTTCGATGGGTTGGCCGAGGGGTTGGAGGTTCTGATCGAGGCGCTCTTGTGGCTCTTTCAGACGCCGCATCCGCTGATCGTGGTGGCGTTGCTCACGGGGCTGGCCTGGGCGCTCCATCGCGGCTGGAAAGTGCCGGCGCTCGTGGGCGTGGGGCTCTTGTTCGTGCTCAATCAGGGCTATTGGGAGGAGACGACCGAGAGCCTGACGTTGGTGCTCTCGGCCTGTGCCGTTTGCATGGCGCTGGGCGTGCCGATCGGGATCTGGGCGGCGCATCGGCCAGGGCTTTATGCAGGCATGCGGCCCGTGCTCGATCTGATGCAGACGCTGCCGACTTTCGTCTATCTGATCCCGGCCATCGTCTTCTTCGGGATCGGGATGGTGCCGGGGTTGATTGCGACGGTGATCTTCGTGTTGCCGGCGCCCATCCGGCTCACGCATCTGGGGATCTCGGCGACGCCGACGCCGCTCTTGGAGGCCGCGGATGCCTTTGGGGCGACGCCCTGGCAGAAGCTCGTGAAGGTCGAGCTGCCCTATGCACTGCCCCAGATCATGACGGGCTTGAACCAGACGATCATGCTCTCGCTCTCGATGGTGGTGATCGCGGCGCTGGTCGGGGCCGATGGGCTCGGCGTCCCGGTCGTGCGGGCGCTGAACTCGGTGAATACCTCGCTCGGCTTTGAGAGCGGTTTCGTGATCGTCGTCGTCGCCATCATGCTCGACCGTTTGCTGCGGATCGGCGCGGGCGGAGGGGATGCGCGATGACGGCCGTGGTCTTCGACAATGTTTCCATCGTCTTCGGGGCCGATCCGGAGAGCGCGCTGTCGGGGATGGATGAGGGCCTCGATCGTGAGACCGTGAAGGCGCGGAGCGGCCAGGTGCTCGGGGTGCATGACTGCAGCCTGGAGGTGGCCGAGGGTGAGATCCTGGTGCTGATGGGGCTCTCTGGCTCCGGCAAATCGACGCTTCTGCGTGCCGTCAACGCGCTTAACCCTGTCGTGCGCGGACGGGTGCTGGTGGATGGCGGTGCGGGGGCTGGCGGGCCGGATGATGGGGAGGGGATGATCGATGTGACCCATGCCTCGGCGGCCACCCTCAGGCGAGTGCGGCGGACGCGCGTGGCCATGGTGTTTCAGCAATTCGGCCTGCTTCCCTGGCGCAACGTGCTCGAGAACGTGGGGCTGGGGCTTGAGCTTGCAGGCCTTTCGCGCACGGAGCGGGAGGCGCGGGTTCTTGCTCAGCTCGAGCTTGTGGGGCTCTCCGACTGGGCGGAGCGGCGCGTGGGCGAATTGTCCGGGGGTATGCAGCAGCGTGTGGGTCTGGCGCGGGCCTTTGCCACCGAGGCGCCGATCCTGCTGATGGATGAGCCCTTCTCGGCGCTCGATCCGCTGATCCGCACGCGGCTGCAGGACGAGCTCCTGGAACTGCAGGCCGGGCTCAAGCGCACGATCATCTTTGTGAGCCACGATCTCGATGAGGCCTTCAAGCTGGGGGATCGGATCGCGATCATGGAGGGGGGACGGATCGTGCAGGTTGGCCGGCCTTCAGAGATCGTGCGTCGACCGGCGAACGCCTATGTGGCGGCCTTTGTGGGCGATATGAACCCGCTGAGCGTGCTGCAGGCCGAGGATATGATGCGGCCTCTGGAAGAGGGTATGGGGGCGGGGCTCGAAGCGGGCTTGCCCGCGATCCCTCATGATATGCCGGCGGCAGCCCTTTTGCCGCAGGTGGCCGATGGGAGCGTGGTGGTGACGCGGGGGGGTGAGCCGATCGGCTGGCTTGCGGCGGGCGATGTCGTTCGCGCGCTTGGGCGCCGGGAGAACGCCGAGTGATGGCGTCGTTTGGCGGGGCGGGTTGACGGGTGCCCGTTACGCCGCCCTCGCCTACGCTCGGGCGACGACGCCCACCCGCCAACCCGCCCCGCGGGGGGCGTCTTGGGCCGCTCTCTTGCGCGTCGGCGGAGGCGAGGGTCTTTGCCGCTTGTCGGGTTTGGTCGTGGCGGGTCATGGTCGCGGGGTGAGCGGTCCTGAGGAGGGCGATCCATGAAAGCGTTGAGCCCGCGGATCATCCATCCGCCGTTTTCCGAGTACAGCCCCGGCATGGTCGTGCCGGCGGGGGCGTCGCTGATCGCCTGTTCCGGGCAGTTGGGGATTGCCGCCGATGGAACCGTGCCGGCGGGTGCAGAGGCGCAAACGCGGCTGGCGCTCGAGAACCTGGAGGCCATTCTGGGTGAGGCGGGCCTCGACCGTCGCGCCGTCGTCCGGCTCAACGCCTATGTCACGGACCGCGCGCATCTGCCTGGCTATATGGCGGCGCGCAACGCCTTCTTCGCCGGTGTCACGCCGCCACCGGCCTCGACGCTCATGATCGTCTCGGGCTTCGCGCGGCCGGCGTTCGTGGTTGAGATCGAATGTCTTGCGGCGGGGGCGCCGGCGTGACTGGGAGGCCGCGCCCGGCGCTGCGCTGGCGGGAGATGCCGGCGCGGGCTTTCCAGGAGACAGCCGATTGGATCGCGGTGCTACCGCTTGCGGCCATCGAGCAGCATGGGCCGCATTTGCCGCTGGGCGTCGATGCGATGATCGCCGAGGCGATGGTCGCGGCCGTCCTTGAGCGCCTGGAGGTCGAGGGTGCAGCCGCGCCACCGGCGAGCTTTCTGCCGGTGATGGAGATCTGTAAATCCGACGAGCATCTGGCCTATCGCGGTACCTTGACCCTGGGTTGGGAGACGGCGATCCGGGCTTGGTTGGAGATCGGCGCTTCGGTGGCGCGGGCGGGGGTGCGCAAGCTGATCATCGTCACGGCCCATGGTGGCAACGTCGCGCCGATGGGGGTCGTCGCGCGGGAGCTGCGGATCCGCCACGGGCTGTTGGTGGTGACCTGTTCCTGGGGAACGGGGACCGATGTCTCGGATCTGTTGCCGGCGGCAGAGGCTGACTACGGCATCCATGGCGGGGCTGCGGAGACGGCGATGATGCTGGCCATTGCCCCTGGCCTTGTCTCGATGCCGCTTGCCGACGATTTCCGGACGCGGGAGTTGGAGAACAAGGCGCGATTTGCGCGGCTGCGGGCGCATGGGGCGGTTGCCACCGGTTGGATGGCGCAGGATCTCAACATCCAAGGGGCGGCTGGGGATGCGCGGGCTGGCTCGGCCGAGATCGGGCGTGAGATCATCGCGCGGCAGGCGGATGGCTTCATGGCGCTCCTGCGGGAGGTGGACGCGGTCGATCCGCAGGCGCAGCTGACGCTCGCCGCGCCAGGGAGCCTGCCTTTAGGAGAGGCGCCGTGACGAGCCGGTCGTTGCGCAATGCCCGAACGCCAGCGGCGGTGCGCGCTGGTGGCGGCCTCGTTTTGACCGGCTTCGAGCCGTTCTTTCGCTGGTCGGTGAACTCGAGTTGGGTCGCCGTGACGGGCTATGCGGCGCGTTCTATGGAGCGGCCGGAGGCGGTCTGTCTGCCTGTCGAGCATCGGTTGGCGGCGGAGCGGGTCCAAGCGCTCGTTCGGCAGCAGCGGCCGGCGGCCCTGCTTCTCGTCGGTCTGGCGGATCGCCCGGTGCCCACGCTTGAGTGTTGGGCCCGGCCCGGCGTGTTGGCACCCCATGCGGGTGGAGTGCGCATCGCGCGATGGGGGATGGGTGCGGCTTTGGCCGCGGCGCAGCGGGCCGGTCTGCCGCTGCGGCTCTCCGTCGATGCCGGGCGCTATGTGTGTGAGACGACCTTTTGGCTGGCACTCGGCCTGCCCGTGCCGCGGGTTGCCTTCTTGCATGTCCCGCCGCTCAGGCGCGCTTGGCCCCCTGCCAGGCTGAGCCGGTTGGTTGCCGCTGTCCTGGCCGGCGCAAAGCCACGGTAGCGCCGTTTAGCGCGCAGTCGGGGCATGCAGCGTTACGCCAGGACCTCGGCCCTCTCCTGCAGGGCCAGAACTCTCGATGCCAGCTCGGGGATGTCGCCGGGTGAGAGCGGGCGCGGGCTTGCGGCCATCATGGGTGCGTTGGCCGGTGTCGTCATCGCGGCGGCGAGCGCGGCGCTGCTGATGGGCGCGAGATCCCGCGGCATCTTGGGTGCGATGCCGACGGCGCGCATGAGCGCAGAATAGACGTCCGGGAGCGCCTTTGCCTCCTCCGCGCCACCGAGGGCGCGGGCGGCCGCGGCGAAGCTGGGATCTGCGTGCTCGACCAGCCACGGGAGCAGGGCTTCGAGGGCAAGCGCTGTTGCTTGCCCGTGATGGATGCGGACGAGCGAGCCGAGCGCGTGGCTCACGTTGTGGCCCATATGCGTGCCGCATTCCTCGATGGCGCGACCGGCGAGCGTGGCGGCCCAGAGGACCTGGCCCCGCGCTATCAGATCGTTGCCGTCGGCGACGGCGGTCGGCAGGTGACGATGGAGGAGCGCCAGCGCAGAGAGCCCGAACGCGATGCCAGGCGCCGTCGCCCGCGCCGATGTGGCCGCCTCCAGGGCATGGGCCACGGCATCCATCCCGGTCCAGGCCGTGAGGGTGGGCGGCAGGCTGCGGGTAAGCTCTGGGTCGAGCAGCGCGATCCTTGGCAGCAGAGCCTCGCCCCAGTACCAGAGCTTCACGCCCTCGGGATCCGAGGCGATGGCCGTGCGCGTGACCTCGGAGCCGGTGCCCGCCGTCGTCGGCACCGCGATGACGGGCAGGCCGTGCTCGGGCAGCGGGGCCGCGGCGCAGGCGAAATCGAGCGCGGGACGGCCGTCCTCGGCAATCGCGGCGGCGAGCTTCGCGGCATCGAGGGCGGCACCACCACCGACGGCAACGACGGTCACAGCCCGGGCCTCGCGGGCGGCCTCTGCCAGCCTGTCGATCAGCACCATGCTCGGCTCACCAGCGACCCAGGCGGCGCGGGCCGCGGGATGCCCTGCGGCCCTCAGCGGCGCTTCGATCCGGTCTATGATGCCGAGATCCTCCAGCGCCGCATCGGCCACCAGGAGGATCGGCCCCGCACGGTCACGGGGCGTGTTGAGCCCGGCGCAGAACTGCGCGATCTCCTGGATGCGCCCGGGTCCGAAGTGAACCGGTGCCGCCGCGGCCATGGAAAAGGATGAGATCATCGTCGGCGCCCCTCTGCTCCAACAGTGCATGCACCGCGGCTCTCTATCCTGCAGGCTCGTTCCGGTGATCGCCGGTACGCGACAATCGCGATGCCGCCACCGTCATCTTTTCGGTCGATCTCGACAGATGCCAATCCGCCGCCACCGGGTCGACTCGGTCTCGAAGATCGGAGGGCTGTGGGCGTTCTCAGAAGTCGGTCGGTGCGCCACCCTCTTGCACCCGGCGTGCGACGAAATCGTCGCGCGCTTCCAGGCGGTCCGGTGCCTGGGCCGGCGGCTCAAATTCGGCGAGGATTGCCTTCCAGATCTTGGTGGCGCGCGCCGGCGTGCGCACGGCGCCCGCACTCTCCCAGCTC
>JBCCLX010000054.1:0-15812 GCA_039026635.1 Pseudomonadota bacterium | reverse complement strand
TGTGCTCTATCGCGGCACCGCCGATCCGGCAGAGGTCTCCGGCATGCCCATGGTGGGGCGCCTTGGACAGACGGCGCGGCAGGGCGTGTCTCCAGCAGCGGTACCACCCGCCCTGGCGGCGCGCGGGCTGAGCAACGCCGAGATTGAGCGTCTGATCGGCAAGGCAGGGCCGGATGCGACGCCCGTTCTGCACGCGTTGATCGGAGAGCATCGGGTCCTGATGGGCGATGGCACGGGTTTCGAGATGATCGCCGACGCCCGCGCGCGCAGCGACGACGCCACCCTGGTGCTGGCGATCGAGGCTCGGTTGCGCCTTGAGATCGAGGAGCCTGATGCTGCCATCGCGGTGCTGGAGGGCGCGCGGGCGCGGCGTCCGGGCGATGTGACCCTGGCTCTCTATCTGGGCGATGCGATGATCGCAGCAGGGCGTCCTACGGAGGCGCTGGATGTCGCCGCCGCCCTGCTCGACGACGCGATCCGGGGGGCGGACTATCGGGCGGCGACGGAGGGCGCGGCACTGGTTGACCGCGCCGCAGCGGCGCTGGCCCAGATCGACGGTGCCGAGGAGGCCCTCGACGCCGTGCGCGCCATTGCCGACCTGCATCCCAGTCAGGGCCGCCTCTCGCTGGTGGCCGCTCATCTCGCGCTGGCGGCCGGTCTGAGTGAGGCGGCGGCGGCGCTGGCGGAAGAGGCGACCGTCCTCTCGCCGGGGCTGGCCGACGCCTGGTTCCTGCGCGCGCGCCTGGTTGCGGTGGAGGACAGCGCGCCGGCACTGGCGCTCCTGAAACAGGGGGTTGCGCAGAGCGCGGATAATGCCCGCCTGAAGCGCGCAGTTGCCGGTCTGCAGGAGCGTCGTGGTGAGATCGCCGCCGCGATCGAGACCTATCGGGCGCTGCTGGCCGCCAATCCCGGATCGCTTGTGGTTGCCAACAACCTGGCGGCGCTTCTCAGCATGGCGGTCGTCCCGGAAGCTGAGCGCGATCCGGCCGAACGAGCACGGCTGGTGGAGGCGACGCGCCTGGCAGAGCGGCTTGCGGGGTCGGATGTTCCGGAAATGCTTGACACCCGGGGCTGGATCGCAGTGCGCAATGGAGCGCTGGAGGAGGGGATCGCCCTGTTGGAGCGGGCCGGCATCGCCCTGCCGGAGAACGCGACCGTTCATTACCATCTCGGCATTGCCTATGTGCAAGCGGGCCGGATCGAAGAGGGACAGCGCCTGCTGCGCCGCGCGCTGTCGCTCGACACAGCCGGTCACTTGGCGTATCAGAAGGACGCGCGGAGAATACTCGCAAGGGCTGAGCTGAAGATCTTCGACCCAATCGAGACGGTACGGTAAAACCGTGACGACAGGGACGGTGATCAACCGTCAGTATCGGAGTATCTCAACCGAATGTACGAACGTTTCTACGAGCTGACCAGTCGACCGTTCTTGACGGTGCCTGACCCCAGTTTTCTGTACTGGTCGGAAGGTCATGAGCTTGCGTACACCATGCTGCGTTATGGTGTCGAAACGCGTGCGCTGATTACGGTGATCACAGGGGAGATCGGCGCCGGTAAGACGACACTTCTTCGCCATTTGATGAACGATATGCCGGATGAGGTCGTGATGGGCCTCGTCTCAAACCTGCAGGAAGGGCGCGGTGATCTTCTGCATTGGGTGCTGATGTCGCTCGAACAGGATTTCGATGACGAGCCCTATGTGAAGCTCTTCAAGCGCTTTCAGGATTTCCTGATCGAGCGCTATGCCGAGGGCCAGCGGGTGCTGCTGGTGATCGATGAGGCGCAGAACCTTAGCGTGCGGATGCTGGAGGAGCTGCGCATGCTCTCCAACATCAATGCCGACGGCGATGAGCTGTTGCAGATCATCCTGGTCGGTCAGCCGCAGCTGCGGGACCTCTTGGCACGCCCGGAGTTGACGCAGTTCGCTCAGCGTATCGCGGCAGATTTCCATCTTTCGCGGCTGACAGCGAAAGAAACCCATGCCTATGTCGGCCATCGCATGACGGTCGCTGGGGCGCAGTGGATCGTTTTCCCGGACAGAACCTGCGATCTGATCCATGAGGCGACCGAGGGCGTGCCGCGGCTCGTCAACATCCTCTGCGATCTCAGCCTCGTCTACGGCTTCTCCTGCGAGCGGCGGGTGATCGACGAGGACCTTCTTTGGGAGTTCTTGGCCAGCATCCGTCGCCACGGGATCTACAATCACTTCAATGCGCGATCACCCGCCCCGAAACTCGTCGCCACCGGCGCGGGGGAGGGGGCAGAGCGCCCGGGTGTGGCCGGTCCCGGTCGCGACCCATGATCAAGACAGCCCCTGCGCAGCCTTTGGCAACGACCGCGCCCTATGCTCGGTCGATCCGTACTGACAAATCGAGAGCTTGACGATGAGCGATACAGACCGCCCCATCGACATACGCGACCACATCGATGCCGTGCTGCGGCGCTGGTACCTGTTTGTCCTCTTCGTACCGGTGACCTCCGCCATCGGCCTCTTCATCGCCTATGTGCTGCCGCCCGTTTATGTGGCGGAGGCGCGAGTGCTCGTCCGCGGGCAGGCGGTGGCCGAGACGCTGGTGGCCGCGACCGTGACAGCAGACACCGCCCAGAGGCTGCAGGCGCTCGAGCAGCAGATGCTGACGCGCACAAACCTTCTCTCCCTGGTCGACGAACTCGATCTTTTCAAAGATCGGCCGAATCTCACGGCGAGCGAACAGGTCGCAGAGCTGCGAGGCAGCACGAGCCTGCGCCCGATCGAGAGCCGCAGGCGCGGGGATGTGACGGCCTTCGTCGTGTCGCACACCTCATCACGTCCGCAGGAAGCCGCGGATATCGCGAACGAGCTCGTCACGCTGGTCCTCGAGCAAAACGTCGAAGCGCGCAGCGCGCGAGCGACGGAGACGAAGGACTTTTTCAAGACCGAGGCGGATGATCTATCGATCGCGCTGCTCGATCTCGAAGCGGATATCAGTGCCTTTAAACGCGAGAACGAGCTCTCGCTACCCGCGGCAGAGGGGTATCGCCGCGCGCGACTGAGTGCGCTTGAAGGCTCCATGTTTGCGCGTGAGCGTGAGGTTTTGCAGCTCGAGGAAGCGAAGCGACAGCTCGACCGCCGGCTCGGGGACGGGATCGATATCGACGATATCATCGACAATCTGTCGCCCGAGATGCAGCAGCTGCGGGCGCTCGAACAGGATCTGCGCCTCAAGCGCGCCGTCTATGCCGACACCCATCCCCAAGTCCGCGGTCTGCTCCAGCGCATCAATGCTCTGCGTAGCGAGCTTGGCCCCGAGGCGGAACGTGATGCGGAGGAACTGCTGGCGGAACGCCGCGCCGAGATCGAGCGTGAGATCGACTTGGTGGTGAACCGCATCGATCTGCTCCAGAAGCAGCAGGCGGACGCGCTGGACGAGACCGATGCCCTGCGTCAGGCGATTGCCAAGGCTCCCTCGGTCGAGGTGGAGCTGCAGGCGCGCCTGCGCCGCTACGAGGATCTCTCCCGGCGCTATGACGAGAACATCCGCAAGCTGAGCGTTGCCGAGGCCGGTGAGCGTCTCGAGGTCAATCGACAGGGCGAGCGCTTCGAATTGATCGAGCGGGCTGAGCCGCCCCCGGCCCCGGTCGCGCCCAATCGCAAGCTGATCGCTGTGAGCGGTTTTGCGAGCGGCGTCGGCATGGCCTTTGCGCTGATCATCCTGGCGGAGCTGGTGAACCAGTCGGTGCGCACGGCCTCGGACCTCGAGCGGACGCTCAACCTACGCCCGGTCGTCACGATCCCCTACATCGAGACGGTGCGTGAGGTGCGCCGCCGCGTTTGGCGGATGCGGATCATCACGCTGACGGTCTTAGTGGTCGTGCCATCAACACTCTATGCCGTCGACCAGTTCGTCCTGCCGCTCGAGCTGATCTTCGAGCGCTTCCTCGAACGCACGGGCGCGATGAAGTTCATCGATCAGGTCAAGGATCGGCTGGCGCGCTGAGCGCCGTCCAACGAACAGGAAGGGCGGAGCAACGCCATGGTCGAACGTCTCAAAGAAGCCATCAGCAAAGCCCGCCTGCGCCGCGGCAACACCGTAGGCGGTACAAACCAGGCGGCGCCGACGAGCCAGGTTGACGAGATCTGGAACAACCTCGACGAGCTGCCGGTCGATGCGGACAAGATGCGGCGCGAGCGGATCGTCGCCTATCAGAAGACCGATCCCAGCCACGTGACCTTCGACGTGCTGCGCACGCGCCTCTTGAAGGTGATGCGCGACAACGGGTGGACGCGGCTCGCCGTCACCTCGCCCACCAAGGGCTGCGGCAAGACCGTGATCACGATGAACCTGGCCTTCAGCCTCTCGCGCCACCCGAACTCGCGCACGATGCTGATGGATATGGACCTCAAGTCCCCGCGTGTTGCCAGCGTCCTTGGCGCCACCGGCAAGCGCCAGATCAGCTGGTTCCTGACCGGGCAAACCCCGCCGGAGCGCTACTTCCAACGCATCGGCGATAACCTCGCCGTGGGCATCAACACGGTCCGGGTGCGTGATAGTGCCGAGATGATCGAGAACCCCACCAGCGAGGTGGCGATCTCGACGGCGCAGCGGGTCCTGCGCCCCGAGACCGTGCTCTTCGATCTGCCGCCCATGCTCGTGAACGACGATGCCTTGGCCTTCACCCAGACTGCAGACTGCGTCCTGCTGGTCGTCGCGGCTGGTGAGAGCAAGGCGGCAGACATCGATGAGTGCGAGCGTCTGCTGACAGCGAACACCAATTTCCTCGGCATCCTCCTCAACAAGCACCGCGATCCCCGCCGCGACCCCTATTCCTACGGCTATGGCTACGGTTACGGCTCCTATGGCGGTTACGGTGGCTATGGCAACGACCGGAATTTGCCCAAGGAGTGATCCCAGGTTGGGACAGTGCGGCGTCATCCTCGGGCAACACTCTGAGTCGGCAGTCTGAACTCGGGTGAGGCTGGGCTGTAATTTCGTTTGCAGTCATGTTGTTGTCGCCATCGCTTCATGTTGGCGGAGGGGTCCATGCGCCAGTCGATCATCGTCGCCCTCTGGGCGTTCCTGCTTCCCGCCGTGGCAGCGGCGCAGGATTTCGTGCTCCAGCCCGGTGACGTCATCAGCATCACGGTGCTGGAAGACGCCAACCTCAATCGCGAGGTGCTGATCCGCCCCGATGGACGCATCAACATGCCCATCGCCGGCGTGATCGAGGCCGCCGGGCGCACGCCTGAGCAGGTCCAGCGCGTGATCCTCGACCGGCTGTCGGGCGACTTCATCACCCCGCCGACGGTGAACGTCGCGCTCTCGGCTCTGGGGGCTGCCAACCAGCGGGAGGAGCTGGAGAATGTCGATGAGGCAGCGGCGCTCGAGGAGCCGGCCGCGGTCTATGTGATCGGCGTCGTCAGCCGCCCTGGCCCGGTTGAGATCCCGCCCGGGCGCAATCTCACCGTCCTGCAGGCGCTCGCCGTCGCCGGCGGCCCGGGGGTCTTCGCCGCCAAAAAGCGGATCCAGGTACGCCGGCGCACCGATGAGGGGGAGGATGTGTTCCTCTTCAACTACAAGGACATCGAGGATGGCAGCGCGCCCATTGAGACGCTGGATCTGATCGATGGCGACGTGATCGTCGTACCGGAGCGGGGCCTCTTCGAATGATCACGCACGCGAGGCGCTTCGCTCGCCTCGCGCCGATCGCAATGCTGGTCGCGCTCCTCGTGCTGCCGGCCGGCGCGCCATCGGCGCAGGACTTTATTGTGGGCGGCTCGCTCTCCACGTCTTTCTCGGTCGACAGCAACCTCGGCCTCGAGGACGAGGAAGACGACTTCAGCTACGGCAACACCACGACGGTCGGTTTCGGCGCCACGCTGCGCTCGGAAGAGGCGGTAGCCAACCTCAACACCTCGCTCGGCCTGCGCTTCTTCGGTGGTTCGGACACGGCTGAGGATATCGACATCTTCACCCCGGCGCTCAATGGGGGCGCGACGGTGACCTTCGGCCGCGTCACCACGGACAGTCGGATCAACTTTCGCCTCGACAACGTGGCCTTCACCGAGTTCGACGTCGATGGTGGGCTGAACTCCGAGGGCATCGACGTCGACGCCAATGCCCGTCGTCTCGATTTCGGCTTCAACCAAGGCGTCAGCTACGCGATCTCACGGCGCAACTCGATCGTCACCACTGCCGGTGTGGCCATAACGCGCTTCTTCGAAACCGATGATGAGCTGGAGAACAGTCGAACCCTGTCGGCCGGGGTGTCCTTCAATCGCCAGCTGAGCGAGCGCACGACGGTCTCCTTGAGCTCGAGCTTCTCGGCGATCGATGTCTCGGATTTCGAGGACACCTCCTCGCGGAGCTTCACGGCCACGGTGGGTGTCGACCGAACCGTAAGCGATCAGCTCTCCTTGTCGGCTGCCGCCGGTGCCCGGTTGAGCCGGACCGAAGAGAATGTGCCGGTGCTCTCCTTCGAGGATGGTGTGCCGGTGATCTCCCTCGTGCGTGAGACGGACACCAACCTTGGTGCGACAGGCTCTTTCGGGCTCACCTATGAGGCGCCGCGGACCACCCTGTCGCTCAGCCTCTCCAATGATCTCTCCCCCAATAGCGAGGGGGAGATCGAAGTGGTGACGGCGCTCTCGGCCTCCCTTGGCCGGCGTCTGACGGAGCGCAGCAGCTTTGGGCTGCAGGCCAGCATCAGCCGCCGGTCGGACCAGGGCTCGTCCTTCAACGACGAAGGTGGGGAGCGTTACTTCCTCCAGATCTCCCCTGGCTTCTCCTATCAACTCACCCAGAATTGGAACGCCCGCCTCTCCTACAGCTTCCGTGCCGATGACGACGATGGCGACAGATCCGTCTCAAATGCGGTCACTCTCGGCTTTTCCCGACCCCTTCGCATTCTCGATTGAGAAACAGACTAGGCGTCGCGGCGCTTTTCAGGCATGCCTCGGAGCACGATCGAGGGAACGATCGAGGGGTTGAAGACGCGCCTATGCCGGACTCGCTCGGCAGCGAAACTGACGCACGACTGACAGACCGGACGATGCCACGGGAGAAATCCTTCCATGTGGCTGTGTCCCACATCCCAGGCATCGTGTTGGTGCTGGATGCGCTCGTCATCATTGGCGCGGGCGCACTCTCTCACCTTGCGCTCGTGCGCTTCGCCCCGGTCACGCTGGAGTACTTCGCCTTTGTGATCATCTTCATCGCGGTGACCAGCTGCATGCTGCTCTCGCGTGCGGAGATGTATGGCGTCAACGCCATCATGCGCCCGATCAGCCGATCGGACTTTTTGATCGTCGCGGTGCTCACGGCTTTCCTGCTGCTGCTCACCATCGTCGTCACGCTCAAGGTGCATGACATCTTCCCGAAGCGATGGCTGCTGGCCTTCTTCATCGGCGCGGTTGGTGGTTTGATCGTCGAGCGTCTCTGTCTCAGTCGCTTCTTCACCTGGCTTGGGCAGCGCGGCTATGTGCGCCGCCGCCTGCTGGTCCTCGGCACCGGGGATCAAGCGCGCCGGTTCCTGTCGGGCATGCGCACGATCCGCCCCTTCTTCACGGAGATCGTCGGCGTCTTCGACAGCGCGCCGCGGGCTCGCTGCACCGAGATCGATGGCCATCCGGTCCTGGGCGGTTTCGAAGAGATGCTCTCCTTCGCCCGAAGTGAGCGCATCGATGATGTGATCATCGCGCTGCCCTGGAACGAGGAGGCGCTTGTCGCCGAGACGCTGGAAGGGATCCGGACCCTGCCGATCAATGTCTCGGTCAGCACGGATCTTATTGGCTATCAGCTCGCCTTCCGGCCCGTCATCGGCGATGCGGCGCAGCTGCCGGTCTTCGAGGTCGTGCAGCGCCCCATCTCCGGCTGGAGCTTCCTGCTCAAACTGCTCGAGGACTACCTGCTCAGTCTTGCGATCCTGCTGGTGCTCTCACCGCTGCTGATCGCGGTGGCGATCGCGATCAAAATCGACAGCCCGGGCCCGATCTTCTTCCGCCAGAAGCGTCTTGGCTTCAACAACAAGACCTTCGAGATCTACAAGTTCCGTTCGATGTATCACCGCGAGGCGCCCGAGCCGCGCACAGTGCAGGCCCAGCGCGGCGATCCACGCGTCACCAACGTCGGCCGCTTCATCCGCGCGACCTCCATCGACGAGTTGCCGCAGCTGATCAACGTGCTCAACGGGACCATGTCGCTGGTAGGCCCGCGCCCCCACGCCCTTGACCACAATGAGGACTATGGTCGCCGCATTCGTGGCTACTTTGCGCGGCATAAGGTCAAACCTGGGATCACGGGTTGGGCGCAGGTGAATGGTCTACGCGGTGAAACCGAGTCGGTTTCCAAGATGCAAGCGCGGGTCGAGCATGACATTTACTATGCTGAGAACTGGTCACTGTTGTTCGATATGAGGATTTTGCTGACCACCATTCTGGTCGTGCTCTTCCAACGGAACGCCTACTGATGCGGTGCCTTGTGTCTGCTTGCTTTGCCGGTGGTGAAACCGTACGCAACCTTCAGGCTGCCGCAGTGCAAACGAGGATATTGTGAGTCACTTTCAGATGAGATTGCCCGGCCGACGGAGCATGCTGTCCCTCGCTGTCATCCTCCCGCTTCTGGCGGCCTGTGACAGTGTGGAAGACCGCGTTGCCGACCATTTCGCCAGCGCTGAGGAGCTGACCGAGGCGGGCGAGATCGACAAGGCCATCCTCGAATATCGCAACGCCATTCGCCTGCAGGGGGACCATGTGCCCTCTCGGCTGGGGATCGCCTTCCTGCTCGAAGAGAAGGGGCGTTTGGCGGAGGCCGTGCAGCACTTCCAGATCGCCGCCGAGAACGATCTGCAGAACGTCCCGAGCCGCGTGCGCCTTGCCCAGTACATGCTGGTCACCCGTAACATAGACCGCGCGCTTGAGTTCTCAGAGCAGGCCTATGCCCTCTCGCCGGAGGAGCCGGATGTGTTGGCGGTGCGTTCGGCAACCGCCTATCAGCTCGGCAACAAGGAGTTTGCGCTCGAACTGGCGCGTACGGCTGTGGGCATCGAGCCCACCCATGCTGCCGCCAACGTCGTGCTCATCACCGAGCGTGTGGAGAGCGGGGAGCTCGACGAAGGGCTCTCGATGACGGAAACGGTCCTCGCCGTTCATGACGAGGATCTGTCCCTGCATCTCCTGCGCCTGCGGCTGCTCGAGCTTCTGGGCCGGGAGGACGATGCGCTTGCCCAGCTGATCACGATTACCGAGGAGTTTCCGACCGTCATCTCGGCCCGCCGCGCCCTCTCGCGCCGCTATGTCGAACTCGGTGAGCTGGACAAGGCTGAGGAGCAGCTGCGGGCGCTCGTCGACATCACCGATGATCGAACGGAAGCACAGCTGCAGGTGGCCCAGTTCATTCTGCGCACTCAGGGCGTCGATGCGGGCAAGGTCGAGCTAGAGGCGCTGATCGCGGCCGCGGAGGCGGATGACAAATGGCCGTTCGAACGGGCTCTCGGCTCGCTTCTCTACAGCCAGGGCGATCGCGAGTCGGCCCGCACGCTGCTTGCCGGCGTCTCGCAGCGCGAAGGGGCCGCCGGTGACAGCGCCCGGGTGATGCTCGCTCAATTCGCGCTCCGCGAAGGCGATATCGCGAATGCCGAGACGCTGGTCGATCAGGTGCTCGAAACCGATAAGGAAAACGCGGATGCTCTGGCGATCCGCGGCGCGCTGGAGCTCGATCGTGACGACTATGCTGCGGCCATCGAAACGCTCCGCATCGGGCTTGCGCAGCAACCTGATGACACGCGGATGCAGCGCCTGATCGGTCGTGCCTATCTGCTAAACGGCAATGAAGCCCTGGCGGCGGACCAGTTTGCGAACGCGACGCGGAACTCGAACTACGACCCCGTTGTCTCGATGGAGTACGTGCAGTTCCTGCTGCAGCGGGAGCGGATCGATGGTGCCGAGGCCGTCCTCTCGGAGGCGAGCCGGCGCGCGCCGACCAATCGCGAACTGCTGACCGCTCTCGCCGAAGTGCGCCTGCGCCAGGAGGATTGGGTCGGCGCCGAAACCGTAGCGGCCCAGCTGCGCGAACTCCGCGACGGGGGCGTGATCGCCGAGCAGGTGCTCGCCGCCTCGCTCTCGGGTCAGGAGCAGTATGAGGAGAGCGCGACGATCCTGCGCGCGCTGGCAACGGATGAAGAGACGCGGGACCGTACGATCTCGAGCCTCGTGAGCACGCTTCTGGCCGATGACAAAGCCGATGAGGCGCGCGATTTCGTCGAGAGCGTTCTGGCCGAGAACCCGGGCAACATCCGCGCCCGCCTGCTGCAGGCCGGGATCGAGCAGAGTGTGGGTAATGGCGATCTGGCGGATCAGCTGATCGACCGGGTCATCACGGACTTCCCCGAAAGCCCCAATGCCTATGTCTTCCTGGCGCGTAAGCGCATGTCGGAGGGCAAGCGGGACGAAGCCGAGCAGATCGCCATCAACGGTGCCGAGAACACCAACGCCCCGGCGCTGCGCTTCATGCTCGCCACCTTCTATGAGCAGCGTGGCGATTTTGACGGCGCGATCGCAGAGTACGAGAAGATCTTCGAGGCGGTGCCCGGCTCCATGCTCGCGGCCAACAATCTGGCCAGCATGCTCTCGATGCATCGTGCCGATGATCCGGAGGCGCTGGAGCGGGCGCGCACCATCGCGCTGCGGTTGCGCGCCTCGGACATCCCGGAGATGCAGGACACGGTTGGTTGGGTCTTCTACCTCAATGGCGACTACCGGGCCGCCCTCGACAGCCTGACCCGCGCCCTAGAGGGTCTGCCCGAGCATCCGACGGTCAACTACCACATCGGGATGACCTACAAGGCGCTTGAGCGCTTTGAGGAGGCACGCGTGGCGCTGGAGAAGGCGCAAGCCCTCACCAACCCCTCCTTCCCCTATGACGAGGAGGTGGCCCAGGCGCTGGCCGATCTGCCCGCCGCGCAAGAGGCCGCGGCGCAGTAACGGGCTGGCGCGGTTAGAGACCGTCGAAGAGGGCTGTTGAGAGATAGCGTTCGGCGAAACTTGGCAGTACCGCGAGGATCCGTTTGCCAGCCATCGCCTCTCGCTCAGCGATCTCAAGGGCGGCGGCGACGGCGGCGCCGGAGCTGATCCCGCCGGCGATGCCCTCCATGCGCGCGAGACTGCGGGCGGTGTCGAAAGCGCTGGCATTGGCGACCGTCATCACTTCGTCGATCAGGCCCGTGTCGAGGATGCCTGGCACGAAGCCGGCCCCGATGCCCTGGATCTTGTGGCTGCCGGGCGGCAGGCCTGAGAGCACGGCGCTATCCTCGGGCTCGACCGCGACGATCTGCAGATCCGGCAGGCGCGGCTTCAGCACCCGGCCGACGCCCGTCAGCGTCCCGCCCGTGCCAACCCCCATCACGAGCACATCGAGTTGGCCCTCACAGTCGATCCAGATCTCCTCGGCTGTCGTCTCCGCATGGATCGCCGGATTGGCGGGGTTCTCGAACTGCTGCGGGATCACCGCTCCGGGGATCTCCTCTGCCAAAGCCCGAGCCCGCGCAATCGCGCTCCCCATGCCCCCGCCGGGGGGCACCAGTTCGATTTCGGCGCCCAGAAGCGCCAGCATCTTGCGCCGCTCGAGCGACATGGTCTCCGGCATCACAAGGATCAGCCGATAGCCTTTGGCCGCCGCCGCGAAGGCGAGCCCGATGCCGGTGTTGCCGGACGTGGGCTCGATGATCACGGCCTCTGGCCCGAGCCGCCCCTCCGCCTCCAACGCTTCGATCATCGCAACCCCGATGCGATCCTTCACGCTGGCGAGCGGATTGAAGAATTCGAGCTTAAGGAGGATCTCGGCCTTGGCACCGGCCTCTGCCGCCATGCGCCCCATGCGCACCACGGGGGTGGCGCCGATGGTCTCGGTGATCGAGCCGTAGATGCGGCCGTGAGCCCGGCGCGGCAACTCGTCAGCCCCGTCCTCCACTGCCAGTTTCTGGATGCCGCGCTGCATCATCCCGCTTGTCAAAAGACGCCTCGTGTCGCTCTCCCTTCATAGTCATGTGCAAACCGTGTTTTATCAAGCATAGCAGGAGCGGCTGGCGCAGCCGGTTCGAGACGAGGGCGAGAGAATGCGCAAAATCGTCGAAGCCGCCACGATCCGTGCCAAGAAGGCAGCCCGCAAGATCGGCGAGAACAAGCTGATCGCCAATGACTTCGATGCCGGTCTGAAGACGCTGACGGACTATCTCAAGACGCATCGCAACAAGTATCAGCATTCGGTGGGCGGGCAGTTCATCATGCGACTGCATGAGCTTGGCGATGCGGCAGGCTACGATGCGGTTGCGGCCTTCTGCGATCGCATGCGGACGCATGGTTGGCGCTTTGAGCTCTCGCCAATGGAGCATGAGGCTCTGGCGCTGGCGCGCGATATGACGAGCCCGCAAGCGCGTATCGCCAATCTGAATTACGGCGCCAACATCGTCGATAACCTGCTGAACCAGAAGCAGCTGATGCGCGGCGCCTTTCTCGGCGCGGTGGCGGGCTCGGCGGCCATTCTGCTCTCGCTCGGCGAGCTCTTCTACTTCGCCAAGCAATACACCCGCGAGTTCGCGGCCGATTGGCTCGACCTCTCGCTGGTGGACCCGGGCACGAACCAGGACGAGATCGTGCGCCTTGCTCAAGAGATCACGCGCGATGCCCGCGGGGCCGACGGCTCGCTCGACGCCATCCTCGTGGCTGAGCGTATCGCCTTTCTGATCCAGCGCGTCGAGGCCGGGACGAGCAAGGAAGAGGCAGCGGCCGCAGCACAGCTCGATCCCACTTATGCGCTCGGCATCATCACCGGCGTTCTCGTGCTGATCATCGGCAAGGGGCTTCTCAAGATCATCATGGAGGGCTTCACGGGCGCCGTCTCCAAGATCGATGATTTCGTGGACGAGATCGACGAATGGGCGAACTGGAAGCTCGGTCGTTCGCCTCTGCCCACCGACAACGACTGGCCCGACGACGATGCCCGCGTCGACCTCAGCACGGCCCCCGGCGTGCGGGAGCGCCAGGGCCTCATCCGCCGCAGGCGCGGTCGAACCTAGGGCCTCCTGCAGTCGGATGGGCGCGCTCGACGATCGATATCCGCGTGGCGCGATACGGGGGTGCATACGTTGTCCTCCCGCATTGCCAGTCGTGGCCGGCAAAGGCGCTCCCAAGGCGGCTGACCCAGGACCGGATCGGACGCGAACGTCAGTTTGGAGCGCCCTGTGCCCTATTTTCGCCTAGATGCCTGCCGCTGCTATGGTAGGGTCCGCGCGCGGGAGCGCCGGGCGGCCTCAGGCAACGCCTCGCAGCGCCTGCAGTGAAGGGATGCCACTAAGGGGATCGAGTTTCATGAAGATCAAGATGCTGCTGACGGCGACGCTTACCGCCATCGGGCTGAGTGCAGGGTCGGCTGCGGCCGAGGGGATCACCATCTACACCGGCGGCGCGCCCACGGGTGAGGGCTCGACCTATCATATGGGCATGGGCCAGGGCGTGGCAGACATGCTCGAGGATTTCGCCGATCAGTTTGGCTATGAGATCAAGCGCGTGCCCTCGGGCGGCGCGGTCGATAACGCGCGCCGGGTCGCTGCCCATACGGGCGGGATCGCCTTTGGCATCGGTCAGGGCGGGCTCTCCTATGAAGAGGTCGAGAGCGGCCAGATCATGATGATCCGCAACGACCTGCCGGGCGAATGCGCCATGGCCTTCACGCGCGAGCCGCGCATCGAGAACTGGGCCTCGGTCGTCGCCAATGCGGGCCGCGTCACCTGGGTGGTGCCGGAGAACTCGGGCTCGGAAGCCTTTATCCGCAAGATGTATTCGATCGACCCGGATTTCGCCGGTGTCCAGCCGCGCTTTGCCTTCACCTCGGGCCAGGACGCGATCATGGCGGCGGTGTCGAACCCGGCGAACCGTGGCTTTATCGGCTTCTTCTACGCCTATCCGAACCCGGCTTCGGGTCTCGTGAACGCCGCGGCCGAGGCTGATCTGCGCGTGATGGGCGTGCTATCGCCCGCCGTCGCCCGCACGGACGACGCCTTCTATCTCAACCGTAAGGCGCCCTATGAGCTGAGCCTCTTCGGCCTCGGCACCACAAAGACGGTGCGGGCGATGTGCTCGAAAGCGCTGCTCTTCGCCAATGACCCGGCCACGATCACCGACGAGTGGGCGCGCGGCGATGCGGAGCAGATCCTCAAGGCCGTGCGCTCCGCCCCGCCGGAAGCCTTTGTGCCCCAGAACGGCCCGCTGGCCAGCCTGATGCTCGAGGTCGAGGGTCTGTCCGAGGAGTTCGGCGTCAACGAGATGGCCGAGGACCTGGCCAGCCAGGTTGCGACCCAGATCGAAGAGCTGCAGCAGTAAGCCCTTGCACCGCCGGGCGTGAGCGCCGAGCCCACCATGCGTGGCCCAGCGCTCGCGCTCGGCGGACGGCATCGGAGAGAGATCGATGAACAGCTACGCAAGCGGCCAGGACGTCTGGCGCGCCCAACTCATGAGCACGCTGACCGTGATGGTCATGGCGCTGATGCTCTTCAACACCTTCCAGTGGTCAGACCTTGTACCCGAGGGCAGGCCCTATGGGACGAGCGTCGTCACGTTGCTGATCTATCTGTTCTCCAGCGTGCTCGATCCCAAAGTCTCGGTCGTCGTGGGCATCATCCTGGCAATCGTCGCGTTGATCGTGATCGGGATGAAGGTCCGCCCGATCCTGCGCACGGCCTTCTCGCCCAGCTACCGGTTCGATACGATCATGAACGTCGTGATGTTCGTCGGTGTCCTGACGATCCTGCCGGCGGCGATCATCTGGGCGTCGAGCGACAGCTGGCCGACCAACTGGCACTTCTATGCCAACACACTCTTCGTGGGCCTCGTCGGCGCGCTCTACTTCTCGGGCAAGACCCATGGCGCCACCCAATTCGCAGAGACGCGCACGCGGGTGACGGACTCGATTGAGGACGACGGCTCGGGCGACAACAATCCCTGAAAAGCGGCCGTCATCCGCCTCTAGAAGAGTGTGGGCGCGCCTAGAGGGCCGCCCCTCCGAGATCCCCTCATCGACGGGGCGACGGCTCTACCCGATCCAGGCAGCGCGGAGACAGCGCTAGATGCTGAAGTCGGGGGTGGCCTTGGTGCCATGGGGCACGCCCTTCGCATGGGCCTGCCGGCACAGATCTTCGAGTGTCACGGTGTCGAGCTGCTCGAGCATCGCTGTGCGCGTCTTCTCCCAAAGCGGCTGGACCACTTGCTCTCCGAGCGGGGCCGAGGACAGCGGTTCGGTCTCGCCATCGGCCTCGATCGCCTCCAGCGCCCGGATCACATCGCCGACCGTGATGCGCCGCCGCTCTCGCGCGAGCGTGTAGCCGCCCTTGGGGCCGCGCACACCCTTCAGGATCCCGTGATGCACAAAGCTCTGCATCACCTGCTCGAGATAGCGCTGGGGGATGCCCTGTCGGCGTGTGATGTCCTTTGACTGCACGGGATCGGGCCGGGCGTTGTAGGCAACGTCCAGCACGGCCTCGAGGGCCAACATTGTCTTGCGGCTCAGCCGGATCATGGCGCCATCTCGATGCTGGGCCCCTGCCCACTGCCCAGGCCTGTTGAGCCGAACCCGCCTGCCCCGCGCGCGGTTTCTGGCAAGGCCTCGACCCGCGTGGGGGTGACGCGCAGGATCGGGGTGACGACAAGCTGTGCGATCCGCATCCCATGGGTCAGCCACACCGTCTCGGCGCCGAGATTAACGAGCAGCACTTTGATCTCACCGCGGTAATCCGCGTCGATCGTGCCCGGTGCGTTCAGGACGGTGACGCCAAACCGGGCGGCGAGC
>JBCCLX010000053.1:0-15812 GCA_039026635.1 Pseudomonadota bacterium | reverse complement strand
TCCAGCTTCCCGTCGCGCAGCTTCTGGCGGAAACTCGACCGCGTCGTCTCGGAGGCGGTCTCGCCCACGAGCGCCGCCAACACGCGCTCTTCGGCCGCCTTATGGGCACTGGCCCGCAGCTCCTCGCGCTTGGTCTCCCGCGCCATCACGATGGCAGCTTCGACCAGATCGCGGATGATCTGCTCCACATCGCGGCCGACATAGCCGACCTCGGTGAACTTGGTCGCCTCGACCTTGATGAAGGGCGCGCGCGCGAGCTTGGCGAGACGCCGCGAGATCTCGGTCTTGCCCACGCCCGTGGGCCCGATCATGAGGATGTTCTTCGGCACCACCTCTTCGCGCATGCCTGCAGGCAGCTGCTGTCGGCGCCAGCGATTGCGCAGCGCGATGGCGACCGCGCGCTTGGCCGCACGCTGCCCGATGATGAAGCGGTCGAGTTCGGACACGATCTCGCGCGGGGTCAGTTCGGTCATGGATCTCTCGATAGGCTGCTCGCAGGCGACATAGTCCGCCTGCGCCCCTACCGCCATTCCCCATGCCCGCGTCAGATACGCGAAAGATCCTTAGGGAACGGCCAGATCTGACGCCGAGGCCAGTTCGACAGGATATGCCGGGGCTGCATGACCCAGCCAATCGGCACGAAGTAGCGCTGCCGCGTGTAGCCCCAGAGGACAAGCCCCGATGCCGTGATCGCGGTGATGCCCCAGGCGATGTGCCGCCAATTGTGCCAGAGATCGAAGATGTAGCAGAACGTATCGAACAGCGGACGCGCCATGGCGAGCCAGATCGCGACCAGCACCGGCAGCCGATCGATGCGCATCGCATAAAGGAACCCGGCGGCAAAGAGCGTCAACAGCACGAAGAGATCGAGCGGTGAGGGCAGCGCCTCCGCCAACCGCCCTGCCACAAGCGCGACAATGGCGGTGGAGACGACATGCAGGGGCCGCGCGGCCTGAAGCCCGAACCAGTCGGACTGCACATCCAGCTGCCGCGCCTTGATCATGCCGGCAAGCGCGAGAGAGCCGAAGAACGCCATGCTCCAGGGCTGGTCGATGAAGGCTGCCAGAAACCCGCGCGGGCTGAAGCCCTCAATCTGTGCCCAATTCTCCGGCTTCGAGCCTTTGAAGAACAGAAAGAGCGAGATCACTGAGAAGGTCGTGATCGGCGAGATGAGGCCCGCCAAGCGAAAGCGATAGGCGTAGACCATCATGCCGAGCGTGGTCGTCGAATAGATGATGGTGATGTACTCAAGGCCAGGCAGCGCCCGAAACTCCGGTGTCGACAGCGAGAAGGCCAGCGCGAAGGAGGCAGGGCCCAGCAGGCCCAGCATGGAGCCCGGCCAAATCATGCCGCGCCGCTTCACCAGCCATTCGGACAGGATCCATGTCGCGATACCGGCAACGATCATGAAGGGGATCGGCGTCGTCGTCCGCCCCACATCGGTCCCGGCGATCCAGAACGTCAGCGCGGCATAGCCGATCCAACCGAAGAAGATGATGTTGACCCAACCGACCTCGAGCTTCTTGTTGCGCTGCGGCTCATAGACCGGGCGCAGCTGCGCCAGATCGCGCCCCCAATAGAGCCGCTTGCCGAGCAGCCGCTCAAGCGCGGCGCCAAGGGGCCCACCGCTCGGGCCGTCACCGCCACCACGGGGGCCGCTGGGCCCATCGGGGGGCGGTCCCATGGATGTGAAGGCCTCGCCGCTCATGGCTCGATCACCTCCAGCGTCACGCTGTCATTGGTGTAGACACAGATCTCGGCCGCAATCGCGAGCGCGCGGCGCGCGATCGCCTCAGCCTCCATCTCGGTCTCGACCAGCGCGCGCGCCGCGGCGAGCGCATACATCCCACCCGAGCCGATGGCCGCGACATCACCATCGGGCTCCATCACATCGCCATTGCCGGTAACGACCAGAAGCGTAGCGCCATCGGAGACGATCAGCATCGCCTCCAGATTGCGGAGCATCTTGTCCGTGCGCCACTCCTTGGCGAGCTCCACCGCCGCACGCAACAACTGCCCTGGTGCGGCCTCGAGTTTGGATTCGAGCTTGTCGAGGAGGGTAAAGGCATCGGCTGTGGCACCCGCGAAGCCCGCCACCACCGGATGGCCGCCCGCCGGCAGGCGCCGAACCTTCGTGGCCGTGCCCTTGATCACCGTCTGGCCGAGCGAGACCTGGCCGTCGCCTGCGATGGCCACGCGCCCGCCCTTCTTGACGCCCACGATCGTGGTGCCGTGCCAGCGCAGCCCGTCCGCTGCCACGCCGCCCTGCCAATCCGCCATCCAATCCCTCCGCCATGCCGGCCGTCTCACCCCAAGCGCCCGGCGCTCGGCTCCCCGTGAGTACCTGCATCTGGCCCGTCTGGTTTCAAAGTCCTATAGACCGGGGGCGGAAATGAGGAGATTGCAATGCGTCGCGCGCGCGTGAGCCGGCAGACGGCCGAGACCCGGATCACCGTAGAGGTGGCGCTGGACGGCACCGGCGCCGGCAAACGGGCCACCGGGATCGGATTTTTCGACCATATGCTGGACCAATTGGCCCGCCACAGCCTGATCGACATGGAGATCGAGGCCGAGGGAGATCGGCATATCGACGATCATCATACCGTGGAGGACACGGGCATCGTGCTCGGTCAGGCGCTGGCCGAGGCGGTGGGCGATAAGGCGGGCATGCGGCGCTATGGCGCGTGTGTCTTGCCGATGGATGAGGCGCTGGTGCGCAGTGCGCTCGATTTCTCGGGCCGGCCCTTCCTTGTCTGGGACCTCGCGCTGCCGGCCGAGAAAATCGGCACCTTCGACACGGAACTCGTGTGCGAATTCTTCACGGCCCTGGCGATGAATGCGCGGATGACGCTGCATGTCGCGGCGCTGAGCGGGGTGAACAGCCACCATATCGCCGAGGCCGCCTTCAAATCGGTCGCGCGCGCCATGCGCGAGGCGGTGGAGCCCGATCCGCGGCTCGCCGGCCGGCTGGCCAGCACCAAGGGCACGCTCTGATGGAGACCGACCTCTATACGATACACGCCCGGGGCACGGATGATGGCAACATCCGGATCGTGGGCGACGGGCGCCATGCGCTCGCCGTTGTTCCGCCGGTCTGGGCGCTCTGGCGCGGTCTCTGGCTCGTCTTGCTGGCGGAGATGGCGCTCCTCGGCGCCGTGCTTTGGTTCGCCCCGCTGGCCGCCGGCACCGTCTATTTCGGCCTCATCCTGATCACGCTGCTCGAAGGAGCGAGCTTGGAGCGGGCCGAGCTGCGGCTGCGTGGTTGGCGCGAGATTGCCATCGCTGAGGCGCGCAGCGAGGAGGGCGCCGAGGAAGCCTATCGCACGGGCCGCGCCGTCATCCCCTAACGCTCTGCCCCAGCCACCGCCAGGAGACACTCATGAGCACTGTCATCGTCGACTATGGCTCCGGCAACCTGCGCTCTGCCGAGAAGGCCTTTGAGCGGATGGCGCAGGAGCGGGGAACGGCTTCCGAACCCCTTGGCGGACCAGTGCTCGTCAGCGGCGATCCAACCGTGGTGGCCGCGGCCGAGCGCGTGGTTCTGCCCGGCGTTGGCGCCTATGGCGACTGTCGCGCGGGGCTGATGGCCGTGGATGGGCTTTTCGAGGCGGTCGCAGAGCGGGTCGGAGCGGGCCACCCGTTTCTCGGCATCTGTGTGGGCATGCAGTTGATGGCGACGCGCGGGCTCGAGCATCACGAGACGCCGGGCTTCGATTGGATCCACGGCGATGTCGTGCGGCTCGAACCCAATGACCCGACCCTGAAAGTGCCGCAGATGGGCTGGAACGAGCTGACGGTAACCACGCCTGAGCATCCGGTTCTGGCCAACATCAAGCCCGGCGCACATGCCTATTTCGTGCACTCCTACCACCTGCGCCCCCGCCTGCCCGAGCATCGGCTGGCGCATGTGGGCTATGGCCAGATGGTTGCTGCCGTCGTCGGCCGCGGCAACATGATCGGCACCCAGTTTCATCCCGAGAAGAGCCAGGAGACGGGCCTTGGCCTGATCGGCGATTTTCTGGCTTGGACCCCCTGAACGCGGCCGGATCTCACGCGCGATGACGCGGCGGTGATCGGGGATGGCATGGCGCCTGCGACGACCCAGATCATGGCGCATCGCAACCTCTTTAGCCGGAGCGCCGCCATGCACGCCCTTCGCCTCTTCTTCCACCCCGCAGCCCTTGCCCTGACCCTGGCCATCGCGCCGGTGGCCGCGACAACCGCCGTCGCCGCCGAGGATCCGATCTACCAGACGCTCTTTGGCACCGCGATCGACGGCACCGACCCGGTCGCCTACTTCACCGAGGGCCGCCCCGTCGACGGCTCCTCCGAGTTCAGCCATGAGTGGAACGGCGCGACCTGGCTGTTCTCGAGCGCTGAGAACCGCGATCTGTTTGTCGCCGATCCGGAGCGTTATGCGCCGCAATATGGCGGCTACTGCGCCTGGGCCGTCGCACAGGGCTACACCGCCTCGACCGACCCGGATGCTTGGGCCATCGTCGATGACAAGCTCTATCTGAACTATAATCAGGACGTTCAGACCCGCTGGAACAAAGACATCCCGGGCTTCATCGCGTCGGCCGACGGCAACTGGCCGACCGTCCTCGACTGATCCCGCGTGCAGGAGGTCCCGGGTCAGGCCCGGGACCTTGGCGGCCAGCGGTTTGGCCGAACGGGGTCAGCTGGCTCAACTGGCCGGCAGCAGGTGCTTCTCGATCAGTTCTGCGATCCGCTCTGGGCCGAGGATCGGCGGGAGCACGCTTTTCACCGTTCCCTCGGCATCGATCAGATAGATGAAGCCGCCGTGGGCATAGATCGGGTTGCCCAAGGGATCTGTCGCTACGATCTCGACATGCACCTGGAAGGAGGCGCGCGCCTCGGCCAGCGCCTCTTTCGACCCGGTCAGCCCGATGAAGCGCGCATGCCATTTCGGCATCGCTTCGGACAGTGCGGCTGGGGTATCGCGCTCTGGATCCACCGTGATCATCAGGGGCTGCACGGCGAGGCCGGCCGGACCCAGCTGATCCAAAGCTGCCGCCATCCGCGGCAGGGCGACATCGCAGATCGACTCGCAGCTGGCATAGCCGAAGAACAGGATGGTGGGTCTGCCTTTGAGCGTCTCATCACTCACCCGCTCCCCCGTATGGGCGAAGAGATCGAACTGCGGTTCGATCTTGATCGGGAAGCCCTGCGCCAGGGCCGATCCAGCCAGGCCCGTAGCGATCGAGACGGTTATCGTGACGGCCATCGAGACGACCAGGAGGCCCGGCCGGAGCCAGCGTCGACCCCCCTGCATCAGAAGTTATCCGCTGCAGAGGCCGCATCGGCCTCAGGGCCGAGACCAAGGCGCCCCGTCGTCTCGATACGGGCGTTGATCTCCGGATCCTTGCGGAACCAGGGTCCTTTCTCATCGGCAAGCTCGGGATAGCGGGCGTTCCAGTACTCATCGAACGTGTTGGTCTTGACCGCCTCGCCATCGCCCACCGTCACGGTCTGGACCTGCATGATCTCGGCGCCCTTCGTGTACTCCGCATCGCCCACCAGCAGGCCATCAACGATCACCGTCTGCCCGCAATAGGCCGCCAGATCATGGGTGCCGCCGGAGAAGATCGGCTGGATGTTCTTGAAGACGAGCAACGTCTTCCCATCGGCCACCCGCTCGAGAACCATTTGGCGGAGCCCGCCGCCGCAATCCTCGGGGCAATCGCCTGTGAGCGCGCAGACCGCATCGGTGACCCGGGCCTCGAACCGAGCCATCCGCTCGCCGTTAAGGTTCCAGGCCTTCGCCTGGCTCCCCGCCGAAAAATCCTGCGCCGCAGCCGGCAGAGCGATCAGAGCGGCCATGGCCGCCGTCAGAGCATAGCGCATCGGGGGCCTCACTCTTTGTTGGGATCGGGAAAGGCGAAGGGGGGGACCACACCGAAGTCATTGTGGTTCTGGTTGACGATGCCCTCGTTGTTCACGACCTCCGAGACCATCAGGTAATTGATGTCGTCCACCTGATGCAGCATGCCCTCGGCGGTGATCCGGTGGCTCTGGACGTCCAGCATCGCGGTGCCATCGGCGATATTGGGATCGCCCTCCCATTTCATCACCATGTAGACGGTGCCGTCGTCGGCGAGAATGCCGACGGGGATACCGCCGGCCGCGCACCACATGGCGCAGGTGTGATGGGCGCTGCCGGTCACGGTATCGTACCAGCCCATGACGCCGGAGTAGTAACACCAAGTATCGATGACCTCGCCGGTGACGGTGACCTTCTCAGCAGCCGCCTGCGCCATCCCAGTCGCAAACAGGGCAGCACCTGCGAGAAGGCTCGCGATCCCTCGACTCATTGCTCCACTCCTTATGATCTTCGGCTTGGGCACAATAGCGGAGGGACGCCGTCGAAGATCTTCACGTTTTCTTGGCGGGTGCGCTCAGTTTTACTATGCCACTCGCAGGGCTGGTCCAGAGCGCGTCAAGCGCTTAAGACGCCCGCCAAGAGGAGAGGCCATGATCCTGTATCCTGCGATCGACCTGAAAGACGGGGCCTGCGTCCGCCTGCTGCGCGGGGCGATGGAGGCGGCGACGGTCTTCAACGAGGACCCGGCCGCGCAGGCGCGCGCGTTTCAGGATGCCGGCTGCCGCTGGCTGCATGTGGTCGACCTGAACGGCGCTTTCGCGGGCCGGCCCGTGAATGCGGGCGCCGTCGAGGCGATCCTCGGCGCGATCTCTGTGCCGGCACAGCTCGGCGGCGGGATCCGGGACCGTGCAACCATCGAGATGTGGCTCGATAAAGGGCTCGCCCGCGTGATCCTCGGCACCGCAGCGCTGCGCGATCCGGCCTTGGTACGTGAGGCCGCCGCCGCCCATCCCGGCGCCATCGCGGTCGGCATCGATGCGCGCGGGGGCCGGGTGGCCGTCGAAGGCTGGGCTGAGACCTCGGATGTGGACGCCGTAGATCTGGCGCGCCGCTTCGAGGATGCGGGCGTCGCCGCGATCATCTACACCGATATCGAGCGCGACGGGGCGATGCAGGGCCCGAACGTCGAGGCCACAGCCGCACTTGCCCGCGCCGTCTCGATCCCCGTGATCGCCTCGGGCGGCGTCAGCTCGCTCGACGATCTGGCCGCGCTGAAAGCCACCGGCGCGCCTCTCGACGGGGTCATCTCCGGCCGGGCGCTCTATGACGGCAGGCTCGATCCCGGCGCGGCCATCGCCCTGCTCGACGCGGCCTGAGGGAGAGGCGCCATGCTCAAGACCCGTGTGATCCCCTGCCTCGATGTTGCCGATGGGCGTGTCGTGAAGGGCGTGAACTTCGTCGATCTGCGCGATGCGGGCGATCCGGTGGAGCAGGCCCGCGTCTATGATGCCGCCGGGGCCGACGAGCTCTGTTTTCTCGATATCACGGCCAGCCATGAGGAGCGCGGCACGATCCTCGACGTCGCCCGTCGCACGGCTGAGACTTGCTTCATGCCGCTGACCATCGGGGGCGGTGTGCGCACGCTCGAGGACATCCGTGCACTGCTCCTGGCGGGCGCGGACAAGGTGAGCATCAACACCGCCGCTGTGCGCGATCCAGGGTTCGTGGCCGAGGCCGCGGGCAAATTCGGTAGCCAGTGCATCGTCGTCGCCATCGACGCGAAGTCGACCGAAGCCACGCCCTCAGGCTTCGAGATCTTCACCCATGGCGGCCGGCGGGAGACGGGCATCGACGCGCTGGCCTTTGCCAAGGAGGTCGAGGCTCGCGGCGCAGGCGAGATCCTGCTCACCTCCATGGATCGCGACGGCACCAAAGTGGGCTTCAACCTGCCGCTGACGCGCACCATCGCGGATGCGCTGGAGATCCCCGTGATCGCCTCGGGCGGCGTCGGCACCCTCGATCATCTGGTCGAGGGCGTGCGCGAAGGGCATGCCTCCGCCGTCCTCGCCGCCTCGATCTTCCATTTCGGCGAGCACTCCATTGGCGAGGCCAAAGCCCATATGGCTGCCGCCGGCATCCCGATCCGGCTCTGAACGATGACCGATCCCGTCGATTGGGATGCCCTGCCCCGCCTTGCGGCCACGATCGCAGCCCGCCGCGGCGCCGATCCCGCCAGCTCTCATACCGCCAAGCTGCTCGCCAAAGGCCCGGTCAAGGCGGCGGAGAAGTTTGGCGAAGAGGCCATCGAGGCGATCATCGAGGCGGCCCGCGCCGGCACCCCGGCCTTCGATCCCCACGCGCTGGCGGGCGAGGCGGCGGACAGCCTCTACCACTTGGCCGTGCTACTCGAGGCCTGCGATCTGTCAATCGCCGACGCCGTGGCCGTCTTGGCCGCCCGTGAAGGAACCTCTGGGATTGCCGAGAAGGCCGCGCGGAGCACGCCGGTCGTGATCGAGGAGGCGCTCAGCGCCGAGCAGATCGCCCGCTGCCTGGCGCTACGCGTCGAGGTCTTCATCGCCGAACAGGGGATCAGCGCCGCCGATGAGCAGGACGGCGAGGATGGGCGCTGTCGCCACTGGATCGCCCATCGCGGGACGGAGACGCTGGGCGCCCTGCGCATCAAACCCGTCGGCCCGGATGGCGGTCATGGCGCGAAGATCCAGCGGGTCGTCGTCGCCCGCCGCGCACGCGGCACTGGTCTTGGCGGCAGGTTCATGCGGACGGTCATCGCCGCCTTAGACGACGGCCACCCGGTCTGGCTCGAAAGCCAAACCTCGGCGGTCAGCTTCTACGAGCGCCTGGGCTTCGTGGCCGAGGGGCCTGAATTCATGGACGCAGGCATTCCGCATCTGCGCATGGTCCTGCGGCGCCAGGCTTAGGCCTCGCCCGTGCGCTCAGCTCGGCGGTCGTCCCGCCAGCGCCTCGCCCAGAAAGCGCCCGGCCCGCGCCACCGTCTCCTCCGCCGCCTCCAGATAGCCGTGAAAGACGGGCCAGGCATGGGGCAGCTTCTGGCGAAGCTCCAGCACCGGATCGGAGCCCGCGCGGCGCAGCACATCGGTGATGGCGATGGCGTCGTCGAGCAGGATCTCGTCCATGCTGGCGAACACGATGGCCGGCGGCGGGTTGCGATAGGTCGCGAGAACTGGCGAGACGCGCCAGTCGGCCGGATCGACGCCCTCGCCAATGCAGAGACGCACGACATCCATCAAGCGATCCGCCGGCAGCATCGCGTCCTGCTCGGCGTTGCGGGTGATGCTGGCGGCCTCCCCCCGCATATCGACCCATGGTGAAAAGGCAGCCACCGCGGCGGGCAGAGGCTCGCGATTGGCGGTCAAGGCCGCGACGAGGGCGAAGGCCAGCCCCCCGCCTGCACTGTCACCCGCCAAGGCGATGCGCTCGGGCGCAAATCCCTGGCCGCGCAACCAGTCCCAGGCGGCGCGGGAATCGTCGAGCGCGAGCGGCAAGGGGTGATCGGGTGCGAGGCGATAGTCGATGACGAGCGCGCGGGAGCCCGAGGCGCCGGCCAGCGCTGCGGCCAGGTGGCGGTGCGTACGGGCCGAGCCTGCGAGATAGGCACCGCCGTGGAGAAAGAGGATGGCGCTGTCGCCCGCGCCCTTATGACCCGCCCTTTCATGACCGGCACGCGCCGCCCAGAGCGCGGGGATCTCACCCGCGGGGCCCGGGAGCGAGAACGCCTCGTAACGGGCAGCCGGCGGGTCACGAAAGAGGAAACGGGCATCGCGCTCGAGCCCGCGGCGCAGGAGCCCCGGGTCCTGAAGGCGCGACAACCTGCGTTTCACCACCTTGCGCAGTACGAGGTTGAGGACCGACGGGGGCAGCCGGGGCGGGAGGAGGCGGTTGAAGGAAAGCCGCAGGGGCACCGGGTGGCCTCTCTCAGCCCTGGTCCGCAGACGAAGACGCAGCGACCGGGGCTGGAGGGGCGCCTTCCGCGGCACGGCGAGCCTCGATCGCGTCCCAGATCATCGCGGCCGCATTGATACCGCTGAAGCGCTCGAGCTCCTGGATCCCCGTCGGTGAGGTCACGTTGATCTCGGTCAGCTTGCCCCCGATCACATCGATGCCGACGAAGATCAGACCGTGCTCTTTGAGAACGGGGCCGAGGCGGTCACAGATCTCACGGTCCCGCGCATCGAGGTCCGAGGGTTCCGCGCGGCCGCCCACATGCATGTTCGACCGCGCCTCACCGGCCTGGGGGACCCGGTTGATCGCACCGACAGCGACACCGTCGACGAGGATGACGCGCTTGTCCCCTTCCTTGACCGCCGGCAGATACTCCTGAGCCATCAGCGGCTCACGGCTTGCCTGAGTGAACATCTCGTGGAGCGAGGCCAGATTGCTGTCCCCCGGAGCGAGGTGGAACACGCCCGCCCCGCCATTGCCGAAGAGCGGCTTCAAGATCATGTCACCCTGCTCCGCCCGGAAGGCCCGCAAAGCCTCGAGATCGCGGGTGATCAGCGTGCGCGGCATCAGATCGGCGAAATCGAGGACCATCAGCTTTTCGGGGCTGTTGCGCACCCAGAACGGATCGTTCACGACGAGGGTCGCCGGATGAATGCGCTCGAGCAGATGGGTGTTGGTGATATAGGCCATGTCGAAGGGCGGATCTTGGCGCAGCCAGACGACGTCCTCCTCTGCCAGATCGCGGGTCTCGCGCGGGCCGAGGGTGAAATGCGGGGTGCGGTCGCGGTGCACCTCGAGCGGCCATCCGGGCGCGAGGATCCGCCCATGATCCCAGCGCAGATCCGGCGCATGGTAATAGGAAAGACGATGCCCGCGCGCCGCGGCCTCCAGAGCGAGGCGAAAGCTGCTGTCGCCGACGGGATCGACCTCGACGATGGCGTCCATCTGGAAGGCTACCTTTAGGCTCACGCGCCTCTCCTCGCCCGTTCGCCCCTGCCGGCTCTGCCTGCCGACACACGGGCCCTGTCAGTTGAGAGAGGGCCATGGCAGAGGGTTTGGGCGAGAGCAAGCCGGAAGGCATGCGAGGCGATCCCGGTGAGCATGCGTCGCGAGCGTCGCAGACAGCTGGGCGACACCCGGTGCTTGATAGCGGTTGGGAGGAGCGGACCCTCCCATCGCGCCCTATTTTAGACGGTGTCGAAGCTGTGGGCATTGCGCAGGATGTGCCCAATCCCGTCGCGTCCGACGAGAGCCACGTCGAACCGACAAGGAGGTTCTTCGCCCGTCTCGGCCCGATGGGTGAGCAGATAGGCCTCCGCCGCGGCGCCAAGGCGGGCGAGCTGACGCTTTGAGACCGGCGGTGAACCGTCCAGAGGGCGGGAGACGCGCTTGACTTCGCAGAAGACGATCTCCCGCCCGTCACGCGCCACGATATCGATTTCACCGGCCCCGTTGCGATGGCGCCTGGCCAACACGGCGGCGCCACCGGCTTCATAGTGCCCGGCCGCCCAATCCTCCGCCATCCGGCCGGCGATGTCGTTGAGTTTGCCCCGGCGCGCGCGTCGCTGCATAGGCGAGACCATCGGCATTAGCTGTCCTCCCTGATCACCTTCTGATCATGTGGGCATCGTGCCTAATTTTCCGTTTCCCCCTCGCTCTCCAGCGCAAGGGCCCGCGCATAGACCACGCGTTTGGCAAGCCCCAGCTGCGCGCTCAGCAGCCTCGCCGTATCCTTGAGGCTCTCGGTTGCCCGCATCTTGCGGATCGCTGAATCGAGATCGGTCGCCTCATCCGTCTCCGATCCCTCGACCGGGCCACCGATGACCAAGACAATTTCGCCGCGGGGTGGTCCGCTTACCGCGAGCGCCTCGGCCAGCGCGCCAAGAGGGTTCCGGACGACGGTCTCGAAGCGCTTCGTCAGCTCCCGCGCCAAGGCGGCATCGCGCTCGGCGCCGAGGATTTGCGCCATATCGGCGACACTCTCGACCACCCGATGCGGGCTTTCGAAGACGATCAAGGTGGCGCGCACGGACGCGAGTTCTTCGAGAAACCGGCGACGCGCCGCGGGCTTGGGCGGCGGAAAACCCGCGAAGAGAAATCGATCCGTCGGCAGGCCCGAGAGCGAGAGCGCGGCCAGAGCGGCTGAAGGACCCGGGAGCGCCGTGAGGGGGAAGCCCTCATCAACGCAGAGGCGGACCAGACGGTAGCCGGGATCGGCGATCAGCGGTGTGCCTGCATCCGAGCAATACGCCACCGAGCGCCCCTCCGCCAGGAGCGCCATGATTCGCGGACGCGCCGTCGCCCCGTTGCGGTCATGATAGGGAATCAGCGGACGATCGCGCAGCGCGATACCGTGCAGATCGAGCAGCTTGCGCGTCTGCCGCGTATCCTCCGCGGCGATCGCATCGCATCCCGTCAGCACATCGAGGGCCCGCAGCGTGAAGTCGCGCGCATGGCCGATGGGGGTCGCGACAAGATGCAAACCGGGCTCGATGGCGGGTATGAGCGCCACGGCAGAACCGGCCGTGATCGCGTCATTCCCCTTCCTACCCGCCGGTTCCGCGCCCTCAGGCTCGCTCTCTTGAGCCGATCCTCCCGCCGCGGCAATCGCGCGCAGCGTTTTCCCACCCCCCCGTTTCGGACGGGATGAGGCAGAGCGACGGGGACCGGGGCGTGGCTTATCCTGACGCGCCATCGCTCCTCACGCGGCTGTGTTGCGACGCTCCCTGCGTTTACTTTCGGGCAGCCGAATGCAAGGGTCTGCACCCAATTTGGGGGACGTCGGACCTGAAGCGGGGGAGCAGGTGATGGAGAGTCCAGCGGTCAGCTTTACGGGTGTCTCAACGAGCAGACGGGCACCCCGTGCTGGAGAGCAACCACCGGCCTGGTGGCGGGGGCTGCGCGCTGTCGTGGCTGGTATCGGGGTCCTGGCGCTCGCAGCCTGTGCCGCCCAGACGGGACCCAAGGAGCCTTTAGCGCGCGCGACGCCCAGCACCCAAAGCGCCAGCACGACCCCGACCGCGCCAACCCGTGGCCCCGTTCCTGTGGCCTTGCTCGTCCCGCTCGGTGCCGCCGATGACCGGGCCGCCACCAGCGCTGTCGCGATCCGCAATGCCGCGGAGCTCGCCCTGTCCGGTCCCGCGGGCACTGGGCTGCGGATTGCGACCTATGACACGCTGGGGACGCCCGAGGGCGCGACCAATGCCGCCAACCGCGCGCTCGCCGATGGAGCGAGGCTGATCCTCGGCCCGCTTTTTGCCGCCAACGCACGCGCCGTGGGCGCGGTGGCAGGACCCTCCGGCGTCTCAGTCCTCTCCTTCTCGACGGACACCGAGGTGGCCGG
Organism: Pseudomonadota bacterium; assembly: GCA_039026635.1. GTDB lineage: Bacteria > Pseudomonadota > Alphaproteobacteria > Rhodobacterales > Rhodobacteraceae > Thermohalobaculum. The sequence goes on along the minus strand of JBCCLX010000053.1, from coordinate 2,643 downwards.
CGGTCCCGTCTTCGTCACCGGGTTTGCCCCCGAGATCGAGGTCGCGCGCATTCTCGAGTATGCGAGCCGGCAAGGGATCCGGACGATCGGCGTCTATGCGCCCAACGTCCCCTATGGTCTCGCGGCCCTGCGCGGTGTCGAAGAGGCGGCCGGACGCAGCGGTGTGTCGGTGGTGGCCGAAGAGATCTATCCCCGCAGTTTCCAAGACATCGAGCGCACCGCCCCCGATTTCGTCGCCCGCGCGCAGGCCGCCGGCGCCGAGGCGATCCTGCTGCCGGACTTCGGCCAGGGCCTCGCTATTGCAGCGAGCTTCGTGAACTTCCACGGCATGCCGCAGCCCGATGTCCGCTATCTCGGGATCGGCCAATGGGAGGCCGGGGAGACATTGCGCGCGCCCGAACTGGCCGGGGGCTGGTTCGCGGGCGCCGATACGATCGCGGTCGACACCTTCGCCCAGCGCTATGCAACACGCTATGGCAGCCGCCCGCCCTTCGTGGCGGTCCTCGGCTATGACGCAGCGCGGATCGCGGCGATGCTTGTCGCCGAAGCGCGCACCGTCAACAGCATCGCGCCCTTCACGCGCCCCGCCCTGACCCGACCCGGGGGCTTCGAGGGCGCCATCGGCAATGTCCGCCTCCGCCCGGACGGCACGGCCGATCGCGGCCTGGCGATCCTCGAGGTCGGCCCCGGTCGCTTTGTCCTGCGCGAGCCCGCCGCCGACCGTCCGGCACCCGCTGACAGCTGAGGCTGGATGCGATGATGCGCCTACCCGGCCTTGTCTGTTGAGGCCGGTGCCGCATCATCGAAGTGATCGCGCTAAGGGTGCAGCAACGGCAGGCTGATATGACCAGGCGCAGGCGGGCAGGGGTTGCGGGCAGAAGACGCCCAAGACCAAGCCGAGAGGCCTCGAATGGTCGGGGGTTTCGCTGACCCGCGCGGAAGACTAGGTCAAGCTCGTGACAGCGAAAGACGCGACATCGCCGGCCACATCGCCGATTGGGACACCGGAGCCCTTTCACCCCCCCGTTATGCCGCCGCCGGGGCTGCCATCGGGGCTGCCGAGCAGCACGGGCGCGCAGGGTCCGTCACGGGATGTCTGCAGCTTTGCGGGCCTCGCGCATCTCGTCGCCCCTCACAACCACCTCGCCTGCCGCGACAGTACGATGGCCGCCATCGATGCCATGGCGGCAGAGCATAAAGGCGACCCGGCGGGCCTGCGCGATCGCGCGCGCAGTTTTCTGCAAGAGGGGCTGGTGGCCGGGCGAGCGCGGGTCCGCGAGGCGCTCCTGTCGGAACCGATGGCGGGCCTGCGTGTCGCGCGCGCTTATGCGCATGTCACGGATGTGGCAGTCGCCGGCGTCGTCCATCTCGTCACCGCGCATCTGCACCCGGCCCCGATCCGGACGCGGGGTGAGCGTCTCTCGGTCATCGCGGTCGGCGGCTATGGGCGCGGCGAGATGGCGCCCTTCTCCGATGTCGATCTTCTCTTTCTGACACCCTGGAAGCGCACGCCCTGGGCCGAGGGGGCCGTGGAGGCGATGCTCTATCTCCTCTGGGATCTGAAGCTGAAGCTCGGTCAGGCCACCCGCTCGGTCGATGAATGCCTCCGGCTGGCGAGCGACGATCTGACGATCCGGACCAACCTGCTCGAACTGCGCTTTATCGCCGGTGACAGGACACCGGCCGAGACCCTGGAGGCCCGGCTCTGGGACGAGCTTTTTCTGCGGACCGGCCCGGCCTTCGTGGAGGGCAAGCTGGCAGAGCGCGACCGGCGGCATGAGCGCCACGGTGGCTCGCGCTACCTGCTCGAACCCAATGTGAAGGAGGGCAAGGGCGGGCTGAGGGACCTGCAGACCCTGCACTGGATCTCCCGCTATCTCTACCGCAGCGAGAAGGCCTGGAGCCTCGTCGACCGGGGCATCTTCGAGCATGAGGAGGTGGCGCGTTTTGCCGAGGCGGCGAAGTTCCTCTGGGCCGTGCGTCACCATCTCCACGACCTCGCCGGGCGCGCGAGCGAAATGCTGACCTTCGACCGGCAAGTCGAAATCGCAGAACGGATGGGGTATCGCGAAGGCGGCGGGCGGATGCCTGTCGAGCACTTCATGCATGCCTATTTCCGCCATGCAAAGAACGTGGGCGATCTGACGCGCATCTTCTCGGCAGCGCTTGAGGCGCAGCATGCCAAGCCCATGCCGCGGTTCTCTTCGATCCTCTCGGCACTGTCCCTCAAAGGATCGGACCCGAAGGCGAGCGGGCCCTTCATCGTGCGCGATGGGCGGCTGGCGATCCGGGAACCGGATCTCTTCGAGCGCGAGCCGCGGACGATCCTGGAGCTCTTCCACGAGGCAGCGCGCGCCGACGCCCGGATCCATCCCACCACGACCCGCGCCGTTACCCGCGCGCTGGATCGTATCGACGACGATCTGCGCGCCGATCCAGAGGCGAACGCCCTCTTCCTCTCGCTGCTGACGGATCGGCAGAACGCGGATTGGCTGCTGCGGCTCCTGAACGAGACCGGCGTGCTCGGCCGCTTCTTGCCTGAGTTCGGCAGGATCGTCGCGCTGATGCAGTTCAACATGTACCACCACTATACGGTGGACGAACACACCATCGAGACGATGCGCACCCTGGCGCGGATCGAGC
>JBCCLX010000052.1:0-15972 GCA_039026635.1 Pseudomonadota bacterium | reverse complement strand
GTAATACATCCGCCCATCGGGCAGAGCCGGGCGCAGCCCGCCGGGGACCCAGGACCAGGGAAAGCGCTGCCAGCTGCGGACGGGGCCGAGCGGGAAGCGGCTGAGCACGGCCATGGCATACTGCCCCGGAAAGGCGCCCCAGCCCCAGGCATCGCCGGGGCCCACAGCCTCCCCATCGCCATCGAGATCGAGCCCGGACGGCACACCTGTGTTGGAGGGGCCGAAGTAGCGATGGGCGTAGACAATGCCGGGGACGCCATCGAGGCCCGGTTCCGCCAGCATCGCCGTATAGGCGGCCAGCGCCACACCGCCTGCATCGCGATCGAACTCGTTGAGCAGCAACACATCCGGTGCGACGCGGCGGATGATATCGCCCGTTGCGACCACTTGGGCATCGCGCCGGAGGATGGCGTCGAACAAGACGCCGGCGCCGGGGCGGTTGAGCGCGGCGTTATACTGCGCGATCCGAACGGACCCCTCGGGTTTCGGGATCGTCATGGGCGCTGTCCCAGCGCCGGTCTGCGCACCACCAGAACCAGCGGTGAGCAGCAGCAGGAGGGTGAGCAGGGGCCCAGCGCGGCGCAGGACGCCCATCGCCCGCCCCCTCGGTTCAGGATGCGTCGGCCGCCAGCCACGGCGTCGCGCCCTTGCGCTTCGCCTCGAAGGCCGCGATTGCGTCCTCCCTCTCCATGGTCAGCCCGATGTCATCGAGACCGTTGAGCAGGCAGTGCTTGCGGAAGGGGTCGATGTCGAAGTGGATCGTGCCCCCATCCGGCCCCGTGATCGTCTGAGCCTCCAGATCGACGGTCAGCCGGGCGTTCTCGCCGCGTTCGGCATCGTCGAGCAGCTTGTCGACGTCCTCCTGCGGCAGCGCGATCGGCAGGATTCCGTTCTTGAAGCAGTTGTTGAAGAAGATGTCGGCGAAGGACAGCGCGATCACGCAGCGGATGCCGAAATCCTTGATCGCCCAGGGCGCATGCTCGCGGCTTGAGCCACAGCCGAAATTGGCCCCTGCCACCAGGATCTCTGCCTGGCGATAGGCCGGGCGGTTCAGCACGAAATCGGCGATCTCGGCGCCAGCCTCGTCATAGCGCATCTCGGAGAAGAGGTTCACACCGAGACCCGTGCGCTTGATCGTCTTCAGAAACTGCTTCGGGATGATCATGTCGGTGTCGACATTCATCATGGGCAGCGGCGCAGCGATGCCGGTGAGCGTGGTGAACGGGTCCATCTCGGTCCTCCAATCTGATGGCCCGTCCTGACATGGGCCGCGCGCGGCGGCAAGTCGCGGGGATGTGACCCAAGCGGGGACGCGGATAGCACCCGCGAGCATGCCCGCGATCACGAAGACGATCACGACCTGAAACGTGATCATCAGGGGCGCCGGAACTGACTACATTTTGCGTTGAACCCATGTCGTTCGTGACGGGAGAGCCGAGATGAAAACCGTGCTCAAGACGCTTCTGAACTGGCGCGCCGCCGCCCTGCTCGCTGCCTTCATGCTGGTACCAGCGGGGCTGCCGACCACGGCATCGGCCATGCCGGCGACCTCGGCCGAGGCGAGGAGCCTGCCGGTCCAAGAGGTCACAGGCAGGTACTACCGGGGCTATCGTGGCGGCTATCGCGGTGGCTACCGGGGCGGGTATCGCCATGGCTATCGGCACGGTTATCGCCACGGGACGAAGCGGCGCTTCAAACACGGCGTCGTGCCGGGCTACGGGCATGGCTATCGCCGCGTCTATCGCCCGGGCTACAGCGGCTATGGGAAGGGCGTCTACCACGGCAAGCGCGGCTACTATCGCGGCCATGGCGGCTACTATCGTCACGGCGGGCCGAAGGTGATCATCGAAGGCCCGTTCTTCCCGGCCCCGTTCTACGGCGGCACCGTGATCATCAAGTAAGCCGAGGCTGAGCCAGGGCGATCAGGGCGGCGCCGATGCGTAAGCCGGGCTGTGCCCGAGCGCGGCGCATGCTAACGCGCCGGCATGATCCTGCGGTTCTATCGAGACAATGCGCCCTGGCTCGCGACGGCGACGCTGATGAGTTTCGGCTCGAGCTTTGGGCAGACCTTCTTCATCTCGCTCTTCGCCGGCGGGATCCGCGCCGATTTCGGGTTGACCGATGGGCAGTGGGGCACGCTCTACACCGTCGCGACCCTGGGCTCTGCGATGCTGCTCCTCCGGCTCGGCCGGTTGGCGGATACGATGGATCTGACGCGCCTCGTTGTCGCGACGGTGACGGTCTACGCCACCGCGCTCCTCACCATGGCCGTCGCGCCGACGGTTCTGGCGCTCGGGATCGGCGTGCTGGGGCTGAGGCTCTGCGGCCAGGGGATGATGAGCCATCTGGCGCTCACGGCGACGGCGCGGTGGTTTCGCGCCAACCGAGGGCGGGCGGTCGCGATCGCTGTCCTGGGGTTTCCGCTGGGCGAAGCGCTGCTGCCCCCGCTCGCGGTCGCGCTCATCGGTGCCGTGGGGTGGCGCTTTGGGTGGATGATTGCGGCCACTGTGCTCGTCGGGCTGATCCTGCCCGCACTCCTCCTGCTCCTCGCGCGCGGTGGGCGCGTGCCACAGGGAGAGGGCCCGGTCGAGACTGCGGCCGGTATGCAGGGGCGGCACTGGCGTCAGGGCGAGGTGCTTCGGCATTGGTCGTTCTGGGCACTGATCCCAGGCATCCTGGCGCCGCCCTTCATCGGGACGGTGGTCTTCTTCCATCAGGTGCATGTCGCTGAGGTCCGGGACTGGGACCTCGCTGTCATGGCCGCCGGCTACCCGGTCTATGCGGGCTTGTCCGTCCTCTCCTCGCTCCTGGCCGGGCGCGTGATCGATCGTCTCGGCCCCGTCCGTCTGCTGCCCGTCTACCTGCTGCCCATGGCTGTCGCGATCTCCTGCCTGGGGATCGAGGGCGGTGAGAGCGTCTGGCTGCTCACCCTCCTCGGCATCGGTGTCAGTCAGGGCGTGGTCGTCACACTCCTCGGTGCGCTCTGGCCCACGCTCTACGGCACAGCCCATATCGGTGGGGTGAAGGCGCTGGCGACGGCGGCTTTGGTGATCGCTACGGCCGTTGGTCCTGGCATCACGGGGGTCCTGATCGACGCGGGCTATCCTCTGCCCGATCAGGCCCCGGCCATGGCGGGTTGGGCGCTGGCGGCCTCGCTTCTGTTCACATTGGTGACACCGCGGCTGAAGCAGGCAACCGCGCCGGCTTGAGCCGCGTGCTCGCGCCCCCATCTTCCACCCAAACTGGGGAGATGCCGATGACCCGCCCATACCGCCAGGCCGCCTTTGCCGCCGCCCTCGTCCTTGCGCTGCCGGGCGCCGCCGCTGCTGAGGAGACAGCCACCGCAGTTTTTGCCGGGGGCTGCTTCTGGTGCGTCGAGGCGGATTTCGACAAGCTCGATGGGGTCCTCGACACGCTCTCAGGCTACACCGGCGGCGCCCTGCCGAACCCGACTTACGAGCGGGTGACCTATGAGGACACCGGGCATTACGAGGCTGTGCAGATCACCTACGATCCCGCGGTGATCGACTATGAGACCCTCGTCACCTTCTTCTTCCGCAGCGTCGATCCCACGGACGATGGCGGGCAATTTTGCGACCGTGGTGACAGTTATCGCACGGCGATCTTTGTCGCAGATGCCGGCGAGCGCGCCGCCGCCGAGGCTGCCAAGGCAGAAGCGGGCGACGTCTTGGAACGCAAGATCGTGACGCCGGTCCTCGATGCGACCCGCTTCTGGTCCGCCGAGGGCTATCACCAGGACTACTACGAAAAGAACAGCCTGCGGTATAACTACTATCGGTGGGGCTGTGGCCGCGATGGTCGGGTCCGCGCGCTCTGGGACGTGGATGCCAAGACGCAGGCCGAGCGGATCAACGCCGCCCCGGCCGGCTGACGGCGCGCATGCCGCTGAGCGAGATCAAGCCTACCCCCAGCATCAGGATGGACGCAGGCAGGGGGATCTCGTTCAGCTCCGCCGCGGCGATGAAGCCATCCACGAAGGCGCGATTGTCCCCGAAGTAGAACGGTGTGTGGAAGGACTGGCTCCCAGCCCCACTGGGCGACTGGCCGCCCGAGACGACGGCGACGATCTGAAACGCGTCTTCATCGGGCAGGTAGACGAAGACCCCACCCCCGCTGTCGCCGGGTGCGGAGTTCCCCTCAACAAAACCGTCGACGACACTCCCGAAAACAGTGCCGCGCAGTGGAAAGCGACTACTACTACTTCTCTGGCCGCCACCGAGTGAGAGGTTATTGTTTGTGTTATTGAGGATAGAAAAATCATCAAAATCAGTGATCAAAATATCGTTCTGAATATTACCAAAAGCTCGGCCGGTCAGATCAAAGGCGTTCCCGGCGGCCCGGCGCTGCGAGTCTAACGGGTTCTGCGAGAGTGGATCGAACCCGTTGTCGTCGCCGAAGCGGCCGAAACCGACGATGGCGAGGTTGTCGTCGCCCTCGACTAGCGTGCCGTCGAAAATCGTCGATGGGGCGATGTCGGTGACGGGCATGGTGAGTTGCAGAACGGCGATATCGGTACCGTTGAGGAGCGTGTCGCTGGTCGGCGTCTGATTGCTGACGTTGCCGGCAGTGTTGATCGTGTCGACGGTCCGGCGACCGTCCCCGAAATCGATGGTGACGGTATACAGCGTTTCACCCGGATCCGTGTTCGGGTCGCTATCGGTCAGGATGTTGTTGTCGTCGCGAAAGCAGTGCTCGGCTGAGACAACGATCGTCGGTGCCACGAGCGTCCCAGAGCACACGCCCTCCGTCACGCTGCCGTCTGCGCGGATCCGGATCTCGCCCACGCTCGGAAACTCTTCTCCGAACGCCAGCGCCACGTTCGCATCCGTGTAGGTGATCGCCGCGGCGGGCAAAGGCAGTCCCACCGCCAGAGCGAGGCTTGCATACAAGAAGTAGGATCGCGCCCGAAGGCGCTGCGCAGATGTCGTCCCAACCATGTTTCGCCCCGGTTCCTGCGGCACAACGCGCACACAGCTTCCCACCCCTGGAAGGACGCACAGGTGATTCTTTAGCACTCCGGACCGGCTGCCACCAAGAGGTGAACGAAATTGTGCCATTCCCGGATACCGGGTGCACAGGGGCGATGCCCGGCACAGAGGACGGCCGCTTGGGCGTCAAAAACACAGAAGCGCCGCGATGGCGGCGCTTCCAAGGGGCGTCGTCTCTGCGGCCGCGCGTCAGCCGAGGTGACGCACATCCGTCAGCCGGCCAGTGATGGCGGCGGCGGCAGCCATGGCGGGGCTCATCAGATGGGTGCGACCACCGCGGCCCTGCCGCCCCTCGAAATTGCGGTTCGAGGTGGAAGCACAGCGCTCGCCGGGGCTCAACTGGTCCGGGTTCATACCGAGGCACATGGAGCAGCCGGCCATGCGCCATTCAAAGCCCGCTTCCTGGAGCTTCTGGGCAATGCCCTCCTCCTCGGCCTGTAGTCGCACGAGGCCCGAACCCGGGACGATCATCGCCCGCAACCCGTCCTTCACGCGCTTGCCCTCCATGATGCGGGCGACCTCGCGCAGATCCTCGATGCGGCCGTTCGTGCAGGAACCGATGAAGACCGTGTCGATCTCGATGTCCTCGAGCTTGGTGCCTGGCGCCAGCCCCATGTAGTCGAGCGAGCGTTTGGCGGCGGCGACCTTGCCGCCCTCGAAATCCTCCGGATGGGGCACAACCGCGGTGATCGGCAGCACATCCTCGGGCGAGGTGCCCCAGGTGACGACGGGCTGGATTCGCGCGGCATCCATCAGCAGTTCCGTGTCGAAGTGGGCGCCCGGATCGGTGTGGAGCGTGTGCCAATGCGCGACCGCCCGGTCCCAATCCGCGCCTTTCGGGGCGCGCGGGCGGCCCTGCACATAGTCGAAGGTCTTGGCGTCCGGCGCCACGAGACCCGCGCGCGCGCCACCCTCGATCGCCATGTTGCAGACGGTCATACGGCCTTCCATCGTCAGGCTCTCGATGGCCTCGCCGCAGTATTCGATCACATGGCCGTTGCCCCCGGCCGTGCCCGTCTCGCCGATGATCGAGAGGGTGATGTCCTTCGCGGTCACACCATTGGGCAGCGTGCCGCGCACCTCGACCCTCATGTTCTTCGACTTCTTTTGGATCAGCGTCTGGGTCGCCAGCACATGCTCGACCTCCGAGGTGCCGATGCCATGGGCCAGTGCGCCAAAGGCGCCGTGCGTCGCGGTATGGCTGTCACCGCAGACGATGGTCATCCCAGGTTGGGTCAGCCCCTGTTCTGGGCCGATGATATGCACGATGCCCTGGCGACGATCGGCGACATCGAACATCTCGATCCCGAAATCCGCCGCGTTCTGGCGCAGCGCGTCCACCTGGATGCGGGACTGCTCGTCTCGAATGCCCTCCAACCGGGTCGGATCGGTCGGCACGTTATGGTCGGGCACGGCGAGCGTCGCCTCCGGGTGGCGCACCGGCCGGCCGGCCATGCGCAGGCCCTCAAAGGCCTGAGGGCTCGTCACTTCATGCACCAGATGGCGATCAATATAGAGGAGGCAGGTACCGTCCTCAGCTTCGTGGACGACATGCTCGTCCCAGATCTTGTCATAGAGCGTCTTGGCCATGGGTCTCTCTCGGGTGTTCCTGGGGGGATGGCGGTCGTGGTCGGATCCGCTCACCCCTTTGGCCTGTGCTGCACGCGCGCAAAGAAGCGACCGGGCAGGCGCCGGTGGTCACTCAGGTCGCGGATGTGGCTTGCGCTTGTCATGGGCGAGGCTTCTAGCGTCGTGTTTGATCGTCGGCAACGGGGCGGACGATGGCCCGCGAGGGGGCGGCCTGGCCAAGGTCCTGGGCTGAGCTCTGGGTCAAGCCAGCGGTCAAGTCATGGGCCAATACCAGCGCGTCGATCCGGACGGTCTCCCGCACATAGTAGGCCGGTCGGTGTCCGATTTTGGCATAGCCGGCGGCTGTGTAGAGCGCACGAGCACTGGCATTGTCGACGGCGACCTCGAGCAGCATGCGCCTAGCGCCGAGGGCAGCGGCCCTTGCCTCGCAGGCCGCAAGCAGTGCGCGCCCATGGCCGCGACCTCGGGCCTCAGGGGCGATCCCAATGTCCAGAAGCTCTGCCTCATCGGCCGCAAGGGAGACGAGCGCCACGCCCAGGCATCGCGCCGGATCGGCGAGGACGAAGCCCTGCGGGGGCTGGAGGCGGGCAATATCGGCGGCGTTCCACGTGCGACCTTGGGGAGCTGTCGCGAGTAGGGGCGCGAGGGCCGAGGCCTCCTCTGGGAGGACGTAGCGGAAGGCGGTCTCGGCACGGGATATCGGCAGGGGCGCGATCATCGTGGTCTAGCCCAACCTGCGCGGTGGTGCCTCGCGCGGCATGGCCGCATCGGCGCCACGGAGATAGAGCGGTGCGGGTGGGCGCGGGTCTTTGATCTCGCCGCCGAGGAGCGCGACCATCGCTGGATCGGGGAACCCCTCGGGCCGCAGCACCGGCTCGCCGCGCCCGCCCGGCCCTGCGGGGTCGACACCGGCTACGGCCCAGCCATCGCCGACGGGCACGGCGTTGCTCGGCACTGCGGCCGCCAGCGCTTCGGGGGCTAGGACGGCAGGCGGGGCTGCTGGGATGTCGCCCTTGAAGAGCTGGAGATAGACGGTCCCGCGCCCGGCGATGGCAACGGCGAGCGGCCGCCGCTCTGCCCAGCCGACCTTCTCCTCGAGCCGCCGAGGGGCGGTGCGTATCGGCGTTGGCCGAGACGCCTCCGTGGGCGCGGTTGGCTCGGTGGTGATAGCCGGGCGCGCGATGCCGGCCGCCAGCGCCTCGAAGCGCGTGATGCCCACCGCCGGGATCCCAGCGCCCACCGCCAGACCGCGCGCAGCCGCAACCCCGGCCCGGATGCCGGTGAAGGAGCCCGGGCCTGTGCACGTCGCGACGCGCGTGAGCGCCTCAAAGGCCAGGCCCGCTTCCGAAAGGACAACCTCGATCATCGGGAAGAGGCGCTCGGCATGCCCACGCGAGAGACGCTCAGCCCGCGCCGCCACCACGCGGCCCTCGGCCATGAGTGCGACCGCGCAGCGCCCCGCCGCCGTGTCGATCCCAAGGATCACGGCGCTGCCTTCGCCTGAAGTGGAGCGCGGGCCCTGCCCTCAGACCGGGACCAACCGTCGGGCATATCCAGCCAGGGCAGAGCCGCCTCGGCATGGACGGGCAGGTTCGGCACCGACGTGCCGGCGGGACCGACCACCTCGCACGCCACATAGGCTTGTTCAGGGCGGCAGCCTTCACCGCAACGGCAGTAGGCGGTGGCATCCCGCAGAGCGCTGCGGCGGATCACGGTCGCACCGCAGGAGCACCGCCCCGTCGCTGCCGGCTCAGACGCCGACAGGGCGGACCTCGGTCACCTCGGGGATGTAGTGGCGCAGCAGGTTCTCGATCCCGTGCTTGAGCGTTAGCGTCGAGGACGGGCAGCCGGCGCAGGCCCCCTGCATATGCAGATAGACCACGCCCTGCTCGAAGCCGTGGAAGGTGATGTCCCCGCCGTCCTGCGCAACCGCGGGACGCACGCGCGTGTCGAGCAGCTCCACGATCTGGCCCACGATCTCTTTGTCCGGCCCATCATGGGCGGCATGGCCGACCTGCGGCCCCTCGCCCTTCATCACGGGCAGACCCGACTGGTAGTGCTCCATCACAGCGCCGAGCAGCGCGGGCTTCAGATGCAGCCACTCGACAGCGGCGTCCTTGGTGACGGTGATGAAATCGGGGCCGAGGAACACACCCGTCACGCCCTCGACGGCGAACAGGCGCTCGGCAAGCGGCGACGCTTCGGCCCCCTCGGCGGAGGGGAAGTCGGCAGAGCCGCTCTGCATGACCGCCTGGCCGGGCAGGAATTTCAGCGTCTGCGGGTTCGGCGTCGCTTCGGTCTGGATGAACATGTCTCTCTCCCGGTTCTTGGTTTCAGACATGGACCAGAGCGGTGACAGAAGCAAGAATGGTTCTAAACTAGACTGCTGCAGTCAGGTAATCGCATCGATCCTCTCGGGGCTCAACCCGCCTGGAACCACGGTTACCGGCACGCGCATCCGATGCCCCTGTTTGGCCACGAGCTGGCTGACCAGAGGCCCTGGCCCGTCTTCATCGCCGGCCCCGAGCACCAGAACACCGATCTCTGGGTCCTCCTCGATGGCCGCCATGACCTCATCGGCCAAGGCGCCTACGCGGATCGAAAACTCTGGCGTCAGACCGGATAGCGCGGTCAGCCCGTCAGCCAGTTCCGAAAGCCGCGCCTCCGCGGCCTCCCGAGCTTCGGCCCGCATCACCTCGGCCACACCGATCCAGTGCTGAAACTCCTCTGGCGGAATGACATAGACCATCAGCACCCGCCCGCCAGTGTTGCGCGCCCGGCGCGCGGCGAAACGCATGGCTTTCTGACACTCCGGTGTCTCGTCGATGACGACCATGAATTTCCGCATCGTCTCCATCCCCTGTCCGGGCGAGGCGCTGCTCGCGTCCTTCGCCGTTCCCGGATACCCAATCTTGCCTGAGGAGCGCGCCGCATCAAGCGCGGCATCATCCGTGACGATCATGCGCTTTGGCGCAACAGTCCTTGACCGGGGCTGTCGTTGGTTGCGTGCGGTCGCCGGATCATATGGCGTCCAGACGCATTCGAACCGGAGGACACGCCATGAGCGACATCATCGGCCTGCATCATGTGACCGCCATCTCGGGCGACGCACAGGGCAATCATGACTTCTATGTGAAGGCGCTCGGCCAGCGGATGGTCAAGAAGACCGTCAATTTCGACGCGCCGGATGTCTATCACCTGTACTATGCGGACGGCGTTGGGACCCCCGGCACGGTCATGACCTTCTTTCCCTTCCCAGGTGCGCGGCAGGGCCGGGTCGGTCGGGGCCAAGTGGTGCTGACGCATTACGCCGTGCCTGAGGGGAGCCTCGATTTCTGGGCTGAGCGCCTGCCGCTCCATGGCGGCCAGGTGGTCGGTCGAGACACCGTCTTCGGCGCTGAGCGCCTGATCGCGCAGGACCCCGAGGGGCTCGGCCTCGCGCTTGTCGAGGTGGCCGAAGATCCGCGCGCGCCTTGGGAGGCCGAGGGCATCCCCGCCGAAAAAGCGGTCCGCGGCTTCGAGGGTGTCACCCTCGGCGTGGGTGGCGAAGAGGCGAGCCGTGCGATCCTGGAGGGCGTCTTCGGCTACGCGCGCGTTGGCGAGGTGGCGATGGGCGAGGAGCGGCATGTTGTACGCTACGCTCAGCCCCTTGCGGCCGGCGTGGTGGACCTGCTGATCGATCCGGCCATGCCGCAGGGCGTTGAGGCCGCCGGTACCGTGCATCACGTCGCCTTCCGCGTGGCGGACCGCGCGGCGCATGTCCGCGTTCAGGAGGCGGTCGCCAAAGCAGGCTATCGCGTCACACCCCAGATCGACCGCGACTACTTCTGGGCGATCTACTTCCGCACGCCCGACGGCATCCTCTTCGAGGTCGCCACCGATGAGCCCGGCTTCGATCGGGACGAGCCGGTTGAGACGCTCGGTGAGGCGCTGAAGCTGCCAAGCCAGCACGAGCACCTGCGCCCGCGCCTCGAGCAGGCGCTGCCAAAGCTGGTGGCCTGAGATGGCCGGGGATCAGCGGGTGGAGGACTATCTGCACGTCCTCGAACAGGGCGAGGGGGAGAGCCAGCAGACGCTGGTTCTCCTCCACGGCACAGGGGGCGACGAGCGGGAGATGGCCTCCCTTGGCCATGCGCTCGCCGATGCCGCGCTGCCCGGCGCGGCGGTCCTCGCCCTTCGTGGCGATGTGCTGGAGCACGGCATGCCGCGCTTCTTCCGCCGTCGGGCCGAGGGCGTCTACGACATGGCGGATCTCGCACGGGCGACCGCCAAGCTCGGCGGCTTCCTGCCGCGCGTCTTGGAGCGCGCGGGGCGCGATCCGGCCCAGGCCATCGGCATCGGCTACTCGAACGGGGCGAACATCCTGGCTAATCTGATGTTCGCCCAACCGCGGCTTCTGGGAGGCTGGGCGCTGCTGCACCCCCTGATTCCGTTCGAGCCCGCGATCGAACCCGCCGAGGGCGCGCGCGTTTTCGTCGGCGCCGGTCTACAGGACCCGATCTGCCCGCCGGAGGCCACCCGCGCGCTGATCGGTGCCATCGAAGCGGCCGGCGGCGCGGTGGAGACGGCCTGGCAGCCGGGTGGGCATCAACTTGCGCGCGATGAGCTTGCCGCCCTCGCGCGTTGGCTGATCGCCTGACCCGAGGGCAGATTGATGCGGATACGGGAGTTAATGAAATCTGTATCCGACTATTGCCGCGTAACAAGCCATGATGGGCGACATGGGCCACGAATAAGCCTCATGTCGCCCATTTTATTGATTGATTTCGATCTCAACGTCATTCGGGCCAAAAAAGACGTTAACGAATGAAGTCGCACCCGCCGAAAACAGGGCCCTCGTAACCGGCCCAAGGGGCGACTATCAGCCTCTTGGGAGACCTAAAATGCCTGTCTTACGTGTCACTGCGTGCGGCCTGTTGGCCACAGCGCTCTTTGTGTTCCCCACGCAGCCCGTTGCCGGCGTCACGCTCGAGACCGCCGAGACCGTCCGCGCCAAGATCGATATCGCGGGTCGCCAGCGCATGCTGACCCAGCGGATCGCCAAAAGCGCCTGCATGATCCATCAAGGCGTCGACGTAGAGCACTTCCGCGCCGAGCTGAACAAAGCGCACAAGACCTTCAGTGTCAGCTTTACGGCGCTGATCGATGGTAAGGACGCGCTCGGGCTCCGCCCCGAGACGAACTCGAGCGTGCTCTACCAGTATGACAAAGTGCGCAAAGCCGTCGGCGCGCTCAACGCCGCGATCCGCCCCGCCCGCAAGGGCAAAGCGATGACGGATGCAGATCTGGCGCAAGCCGCAGAAGCCAATCTGACGACGCTGCAGGCGCAGCAGCGCGCCGTCGCTCTTCTCGCGCGCAAATATGCGAGTGTCACCGAGGGCCTGGGAGAGAACCGGGCGATCGATTTCGCTGGGGCGCAGCGCATGCTCTCACAGCGGATCGCGAAGTCCTATTGCATGGTGGCTGCCGGGGTGAATGTCGAGGCCCATCGCATCGCCCTCTTCAGCGATGCCGCCACCTTCTCGAGCCGTCTGGCTCAGCTGCGCGACGGCGATGCGACGATGAAGATCCCGGCGCCCAACCCCGAGGTCGCAGCCGCCATCGCTGAGGTCGAGACGGTCTGGGCGCAGATGCAGGTCGAGATCAAGGCGATGGAGGCGCATGCGCCCACAACGCGTGAGGGCCTCACCCGGATCGCCGAGGGCAGCGAAGCCTTGTTGAAGCGCAGCCAGGCGGTGGTGGCGGCTATGGTCGCGCCAAGCGGCACGGGTGGCTGACGCGCGCCCCTGCCAGGCCTAGGGCCGGGCGCCCCTGCTCGGGCGTCCGGCGTTTCTTTGGCAGCATCGCTTTTCAGGCGCGGATGAAGCCGACCTGATTGTAGACATCCGCCAGGACCGGCTCGGCAATGGCGCTCGCCTTTGCGGCGCCCTCACCCAGAATCCGGTAGATCTCACCCGGATCCGCATTCAGGCGACGCACCTCATCGGCAATCGGTGCCAGATGAGCGACGGCCACCTCGGCGAGGGCGGGTTTGAAGGCCCCGAAGCCCTGGCCGGCAAACTCGGCACAGACATCCGCTGCCGTCCGATCCGTCAGCGCAGCGAAGATGCCCACCAGGTTCCGCGCCTCGGGCCGCTCGGCCAGGCCGTCTGGCGTCTCGGGCAGAGGCTCAGGATCGGTCTTGGCCTTCCGGATCTTGGCCGCGATCGCATCGGCATCGTCCGTCAGGTTGATGCGTGACATATCGGACGGGTCCGACTTCGACATCTTCTTGGTGCCGTCGCGCAAGCTCATCACCCGCGGCGCCGGCCCGCCGATCATCGGCTCGGGCAGCGGGAAGAAATCCGCGGCATCGTAGTCGAGGTTGAACTTCGTCGCGATATCGCGGGCTAGCTCCAGATGCTGCTTCTGATCCTCACCCACAGGCACATGCGTCGCCTTATAGGCCAGGATGTCGGCCGCCATCAGCGCGGGATACATGTAGAGCCCGCCAGAGGCCTTCTCACGGTCCTTGCCGGCCTTGTCCTTGAACTGGGTCATCCGGTTCAGCCAGCCGATGCGCACGACGCAGGAGAGCACCCAGCCGAGCTGGGCATGCACCGGCACGCCGGATTGGTGAAAGAGGATCGAGCGCTGAGGGTCGAGCCCGCAGGCGATATAGGTGGCGGCCAATTCGCGGGTTGCACGGCGCAGCGCCTCGGGCTCTTGCCAGGCGGTGATCGCATGCAGGTCGACAATGCAGTAGATCGTCTCCATCCCCGATCCCTGCAGTTCGACGAACCGCTTCACGGCGCCAAGATAGTTCCCGAGCGTCAGGGCGCCCGAAGGTTGGACGCCGGAGAAGACGCGGGGGGTGTGCCGGCTCGGCCCGTCGGCGACGTCGCGCGCGGCGCCGCTCTCGGGTGCTGCCATCTCGTTGGGCATGGTCTCGCTCCTCCTCGGCCGGGTCCCAGGGCTGATCGTGCGGGCCCGGCGGCGGCGTTGTGCGGTCTGGGCTTGGCTTGCGTCAAGCGCGGCGCCCATGCCGCGGGGTCCTGACGGCTTCCAGACTGGCGGGGCGGGGCCGCAGCGCGTAAGTCGAAGGCATGCGCATGCCCTTCAACCGCACCTCGCCCGGCAGCCCGCCGATGAACGCCAAGGTTCACCCGGGGCTCTGGGTCATGGTGGGCATATGGTGCGGGATCGAGTTGGGGATGAGAGGGGCGGAGATCGGCGTCCTCCCCGGCATTTTCTCCCGCTGGATCGTCTACAGCATGTTCGGCTTCGAGGACTGGCTCTTCGAGCGGGCCCTCATGGGTCTGGGGGTGGAGCCTAAACTGATCTGGTCCTTCGTCACCCACGCTTTCCTGCATGGTGGCTGGCTGCATCTCGGGCTCAATGCGGCGGCGTTTCTGGGGCTCGGCCACGGGCTCAGCCGCGATGCCGGGTTCTGGCCCGTGCTGCTGATCTTCGCCGTGACGGCTGCTGCCGGCGCGCTCACTTTCGCACTGATGGAAGAGAGCAGGGCGCCGCTCGTCGGGGCATCGGGGGCGGTCTTCGGCTTTCTGGGCGTGCTGACCTGTTGGCAGGAGCGATGGCTCGCCGAACAGGGCGCCTCGCGCGATCCGATCTGGGCGCGGGTCGCGGGGGTGATCGCGATCAACCTGTTGATGGCGGTGGGCTTCGGCGGGTTCCTGATCGCCTGGCAGGCCCACTTGGGCGGTTTCGCGGCGGGCTGGCTGATGGGCTATGTCTTCCCGCCCGTGCACCATGCCCGCCGCGCGCGGGAGCGCTTTTTGTAGCGTTTCAGGCCGATCCGCGGCGCATGGCGCCTCTCAGATCCGAGATGGCGAAGGCGCCGAGGGCGAGCCCCGCCGCCCCATAGACCACGAGCCCTCCGATAACGGCGGCTGTGAGCGCCAAGACACCCCCCAGCGGGTCGACGGCGGTCAGGGTCGTCAGGCCGACGACGAGGGCCGTCATGATCAGGGTGGCGGCCAGGATGCGGGGCAGACGCCGAGCGAGGCGCGCGTCGACGGTGAGCCCCGGATCCGCCGCCCGCGCACCGCGCCAGAGGAGCCAGAGGTTGAGCCAGCCTGCCACCGTTGCCCCGGCCGCCGCCGCCAGCCAGCCGAAGAGCGCCGCCCCGCCGACCGCAATCACCACATTGGCCAGCATGCACCACAGCGCGTAGCGCAGCGGCGTCGCCGTGTCCTCGCGCGAGAAAAAGGCCGGCTGCAGGACCTTCTGCAGGACAAACGCGGGCAGGCCAGCGGCATAGATCGCCAGCGCCAGCGCCGTGGCCGCCGCATCCGCCGCGCCAAAGGCGCCCCGCTCGAAGAGGACCGCCACGATGAGGCCGGGCATCGCGATCAGGGCGGCGGTTGCGGGTAGCGTCAGCGTCAGGGCAAACTCGGCCGCGCGATTGAGCGCGTCATGCACACCCGCGGGATCGCCCGCGCGCACGCGGCGAGAGAGTGACGGCAGCAGCACAACGCCGATGGCGACCCCGATCACACCGAGAGGCAGCTGATAGACCCGGTCGGCATACCAGAGCCAGCCGACGGCACCTTCATAGTAGCTCGCGACCTGCCGTCCCACCACCAGGTTGATCTGCATAACCCCGCCTGCCAGGGCCGCCGGTGCTGCGATGACGGCGAGGCGCTTCATCTCCGGTGTCAGCCGCGGCAGGCGGAGCCGCAGCCGGATCCCGGCTCGGGTGGCGGCGCGCCAGACGAGCCAGGCCTGCGCGATCCCTGCCAGGATCACGCCGAGGCAGAGCATCGTGCCCGCATGCAGACCCTCTACACCGTCAAGTCCCGTGAGCGTCAGCGTCTCTGCAAGCCAGCCGGTGCCAGCGAGCCCGATCATTGTGATCAGGATGACGTTGAGGAGGACAGGGGCGGCCGCGGCGGCCGCAAAACGGTCGAGCGCGTTCAGCACGCCCGAGAACAGCGCCGCGACAGAGATCAGCAGGATGTAGGGGAAGACCAGGCGCCCGAAAGCTGTGGCGAGCTCGAAGCGCGTGGCGTCGAGACCGCTCGCCAACCCCAGGACCAGCCACGGCATGGCGAGTTGCGCGAGCAGTGTGACCGCTAGGAGAACGGTGACGAGGAGGGCGAGCGCATCCTCAGCAAAGGTCTTCGCCTGCGTGAGGTCCCCGCTGCCCCGCGCGGCTTCTATGCGTTTGGCGAAGAGTGGGACGAAGGCCGTGTTGAACGCGCCCTCCGCGAAGAAGCGGCGAAAGAGGTTCGGCAAGGTGAAGGCGACGAAGAAGGCCTCGGCCACGGCCCCAGCACCCAAGACCGCGGCGATGGCCACATCGCGCACGAAGCCGAGGATGCGGCTCGCCATCGTCCAGCCGCCGACGGTGGCGAAACCGGCGATCAAGCGG
>JBCCLX010000051.1:0-16116 GCA_039026635.1 Pseudomonadota bacterium | reverse complement strand
TGACTTCGAAGTCGGCAAGCGCTGTGGGCTCGCGACGGTCAATGTCATGACCTCGAAGGCCGCGATGTTCCTCTCAGGCAATGAGGCGTTTCTGGAGGGCGCGGATCCGGAGCCCGAGGCGCTGGCGCTCGACGGGCTCGACCGCTATGAGGCGCGCGCCCGCGTGATCGCCTGGTTCGAGGCGCATGATCTCTTCGACGGGCTCGATGAAAACCCCCATCAGGTGCCCCATGGCGACCGATCGAAGGTCGCCATCGAGCCCTATCTCACGGATCAGTGGTTCTGTGATGCCGCGACGCTGGCCAAACCGGCGCTCGAGGCGGTGCAGGACGGGCAAACCGACTTCGTCCCGAAGAACTGGGAGAAGACCTACTTCCAGTGGCTCGAGAACATCCAGCCCTGGTGCATTTCGCGCCAGCTCTGGTGGGGCCACCAGGTCCCGGTTTGGTATGGGCCCGACGAGACTCCTTTCTGTGCACCCTCGGCGGCTGAAGCGGGGCAGTTGGCGCAAGTGCATTATGGTGAGGCTGTCGCGCTGCGTCGCGATGCTGACGTCCTCGACACCTGGTTCTCCTCCGCGCTTTGGCCGTTCTCCACACTCGGGTGGCCGGCTGAGACAGAAGAGCTCAAGCGGTACTACAAGACCGACGTCCTGATTACGGGGTTCGACATCATCTTCTTCTGGGTCGCTCGGATGATGATGATGGGGCTTGAGTTCATGCGGGATGCGGAGGGCAAGCCGGAGGTGCCGTTCCACACCGTCTATGTCCACGCGCTGGTCCGCGACGAGCACGGCAAGAAGATGTCCAAGAGCTTGGGCAACGTCATCGATCCGCTGGAGCTGATCGACGAGTACGGGGCCGATGCGGTGCGGTTTACGCTCGCCTCGATGGCGGCCATGGGGCGGGACATCAAGCTCTCGGTCAGCCGGGTGGCCGGCTATCGCAACTTCGGGACCAAGCTGTGGAACGCCGCGCGTTTCTGCGAGATGAACGACTGTGCCGTGGTGCCCGATTTTGACCCCGCGAGTGCGACGCGTCCCGTCAACCGCTGGATCGTGGGCGAGACGGCGCGGATGACGGCGGCGCTGGATACGGCGCTCGCGGAGTATCGGTTCAATGATGCGGCGAGCGTGCTCTACGACCATGTCTGGAAGACGTTCTGCGACTGGTACCTGGAGCTCGCGAAACCGCTCCTGCAGGGCGAGGATGCCGAGGCGTTGGCCGAGACGCGGGCGACGGCGGCCTGGGCGCTTGGCCAGATCATCGCAGCACTCCATCCCTTCATGCCGTTTGTCACTGAGGATCTTTGGGAGGCGACGGGGCATAAGGCGCAGACGGGCGTGATGTGTGCCCATGCGCCCTGGCCGGTACTGGATCAGGGGCTGATCGACCCTGCGGCGGACCAAGAAGTGGGCTGGACCGTGCGCCTGATCGAGGGCGTGCGTTCGCTGCGCGCTGAGATGAACGTGCCGGCCGGGGTGCAGATCGAACTGGTCATGACCGGCCATTCGCCAGCCGTGGCCATGCGGCTCCTGCGCAACGCGCCGCTGATCCAGCGGTTGGCCCGGCTGTCGGAGGTCGCGGTGGCGGAGGTGGCGCCCGAGGGCTCGGTCACCTTCGCAATGGAGGATTGCGCGGTGAACCTGCCGCTCAAGGGCGTGATCGATGTCGGCGCCGAGACCGCGCGGCTCAACAAGGAGATTGCCAAGCTCGAGAAGGAGATCGGCCAGCTCACCTCGAAGCTCTCGAACGAGAAGTTCCTCGCCAAGGCGCCCGAGGAGATCGTGGCGGAGCAGCGCGAGCGTTTGTCGATCGCTGAGGGGGAGAGGGCCCGGCTGACCGCGGCGCTTGAGCGTCTGGCGTCCCTGGGCTGAGCGCAGGCGACGGCCGCGATCCGATCGGGCCGTGGCCCCTTAGTCTTCAGGCCCGTCACGCGCCTCACTGCGCGCGCGGCGGGCCTCGGTCGACTGGCCGAGACGGCGCAGGGTCTCGACGTCGAAGTTCGATAGCAGCGCGTCGGGGAAGCGCAGGTTTTGCCGGCAGGCCTCGAGCGCCGCGCCCTCTGGGGGGAGCGCCGTGAGTGGCTTTGGCGATGGGCGCGGCGGGGTGACGGCATAGAGGCTCGCCGTGCGTGTCTCGACCACCGGTGCAAAGCCCTGCGGCACCACCTGCTCCGCCCAGTCATCTGCCATCTCGATGCTGGAGACGACGAGGACATGGTCGAAGAAGCGGCGCGTATCCGCCCAATCGACCTTCTCGAACTCCCAGTCCTCAAAGCAGCTCATGTCTTTGCGCAGCCGGCCTTGCGGGGGCAGGTAGCTCAGCGGCTGCTGCACGCTGAAGGCGAAGAGGTTGGGCACGAAGGCATCCCGCTCGACGGTGGCATAGGCGAGGCTGTGCTGCAGGCTCCAGGGGTGGGACATCTCGGCAAAGGGTTCATGCGGCAGGAAACCAGTGACGCGCGCGTTCTCGGGCACGAACCTGAGCACCTCGATCACGAGCTGATGCCGCCGGCTAGCCTCGGCCCAGACGGTCGAGAGGCTCGTGAGCTTCCAGGCCATCACCGCCATGGACCCAAGAAGGACGGCGCGCGCGGCGGCGGGGCCGAGAAAATCGTCCCGCATCCCGATCAGGAGCAGGGCGAGCATGGTGGGGTAAAGCCGCCAGCTCAGCTCACCGCTGTCGCCGATCTGGTCTGGGATCACCTGGGCGAGAACCAGCAGCAGGACCGCCGGGAGGATCACGTCCGGGTGAATCAGGGTCCGGCCGTCGGATTTGTTCGCACGCATTGAGAACAGGAAGATCATCGAGGCCGCCATCAGGCAGAAGGCGATGCCGACGCTGCGGTCGTAGAGGTCGGTGATGCGTGCGATACCGGAGAGGCGCTCGATGACGCTCGCATAGAAGATCTCGCTGCCCCCACTGCCGTTCAGCACGTAGATCGCGAAGAGCAGGAGCGGCAGCAGCACCTCGCAGAGGTTGATCGTCAGCGCCCTGCCGATGGCCTGCAGGTTCGTCCCCACGGAGGCAGCGCGGCGCCAGCTGCCGAGGGACAGCCCCCCGATCACGACGCCCCAAATCGCGAGGGCGAAGGGATGGGCGAAGAACAGGAGCGTTCCCGCGACGCTGCCGAAGACGATCTTTGGGCCGATCCTGCGATGCTGCAGCCGCAGCTGGCCCCAGGTGGCCCAGAGGATGAGGGCGCTGCCGAGCAGGAAGTTCAGAAAGCCAAAGCGGACGGCAGCGGTGAAGAAGAGGATCGGGATCAGGGGCGTGAGAACCGAGAGCCGACCGTAGAGTTCATAGCGCAGCGCCAGCGCGCCGGTGAGGAAGAGGGCGAAGCTGAGCCCCACCCAGGCCTTGATGTAGAGATAGACGTCCGGCGCGCCGAGGGCGAGGTAGAGGGCTTCCAACGCGATGTTGGGTTGGATGCGCCAGACGACATCGTACCAATCGAGCGCCCGGAAGGTCTCGACATTGGCCATGATATGCAGGCGTGCGGCGTGGTTGGGCGCATCCACAACCGGCAGGACAGCGATCGATGAGAGGATGGCGCCGAAGGCGATGAGGGTCAGCGCACTGCTGAACCAGGCGAGCGCCTCGATTTGCCGCGTAAGCCCCAGGGGCCGGTGGGGCGGGGGCGTTCTCGGGTCTTGATCGGCCGTACTCATGCGCGGCCCTGCCGCCCTACCGAAGGCCGCCCAATGCCTCGCGGATTCATCGAGTTCGCTTTGCCTCTCACGGTTGCGCCCCTCACGGCTGTCTCCTGAGGGTGACGGCGTAGAGATCGTCGAGCGGTGGCAGGTCAGTCAGGCTGTCGGCGGTCTCAATGACGTTGTGGCGTGAGAGCGCCTCCAACATCACCGATCCGGCGACGACGATGCGACGCCCCTCGCCATCAGCGATGCGGATCATCTCGAGCGCCCGCTCGCCAACGGTCAGCGTCCTATGGTTGCCGACGACCGTGAGAGCCCCGGGCGTGTTGAGACGCATGCCGAGGCGTTCCGGCGCGAAGGTGACGATCAGCGTGTTCTCCGGCAGCGCGGCCACATGGGCGGCGGTTGTGGCGTTGAGCTGCCGGAAGCCCTGACTATAGGCGAGATCGAAGGCCCATCCTCCGAGCGCCGCTAAGCCGACCCCGCCGAGGAAGACCCGCCTCATCGCGCCAGCCACGCGGGCCCTCGGCGATGCCGCTTGCTCGGGGCTCTGGGTCGGGTTCACCCGGTCGAGGCGCGGCCAAGGCAGCAGCAGGAGCACCGCCATTCCAAAGAGCGTCAGCACCACCGCCCAGGGCAGGAGATTGTCGGTGATGAAGGTCGCAGGCAGGCCGAGGGCGAAAGGCAGGGCGACGGCGAAGATGGTGATGGCGAGAAAGACATAGGTGGCGAGCTTGTCGCCCGGCCGCGCCATGCCCTCCAACTCGCGCCAGGCCGCAGCCCCCAGCACGGCAAGAAGCGGGAGGGTGGTGAGCAGGTAGCGCTGCTGTTTGGCCAGCCCGCCATGCCAACTGAAGAGTGCGAAGGGCGCAATGAAGGCGACCGCGATCACCAGGCAGAAGCAGATCGCGCGCTGGTCCGGCCCGCGCCAGAGCCGGGGCAGCAGGAGCAGGCATGCCGCGAGATAGGGCAGGCTGTGCAGCAGCGCCTTCTTGAAGCTGCCGAACATGCGCACCAGGCCCTGCTCATCCACCGTGGCGCCGGCCTGGGTGAGCGGTACGGCCTGAAAATCGACCACAAGCGTCCAGAAACCGCGGGCAAGATCGCTCGCATATCCCGAGGTAACAGGCAGCACCAAGGCGACGGCGGCGCCGAGGCCGGCGAGGCATAGGATCGGCAGCGGCTTAAGGACGAGGGCGCGAACCCTCGCATGCGCGAGCGCCATGGCGGCAAGTCCACCGGCCGCGACCACCGGCAAGAGTGGGAGCCAGCTCGAAGCGTCAGTGTTCCCGCCGCGGCCGCCATAGGTGACGGGCGAGACCACGTCGAACTTGATCGCATTGATCCCGGTGGAGAGCGCGAGCCCCGGCAAGAGCCCGATCGCGAGGCAGGCGACACTGATCAACGGGCGCTGGCCCGTAGCCAGGAGCCAGAGCAGCGCCGGTGGTATCAGGAAGAGCAGATCGACCCTGAGACAGACGCCGAGGCCCAGGATCAGCCCCACGAGCCCCGCCATCCAGGGTTCTCTGGCGCGAGCGCCCCATGTCGCCTCGGCCAGCAGCAGGAGGGCCGCGGCGGCGACGCTTGCGGCCAGAGCTTGCGGCCAGACACCCCAGGCATAATCGACGGCGAAACTGCCGAGCGCGAAGAGCAGTACGGCCATGCGCGCGACCCGCCGGTCGGCAAAGAGCACCATCGCGAGCCGCCAGGTGAGCACTAGAGTCAGAACGCTCGAGAGCGCGTTCATCAGGATCAACCCGCGAACACCAAGGAGGGCGTAGAACGGCGCTGAGAGCACACCCCAGGCCCCCGGATACTGGGGCACGAGCCGATCCTCGATGATCCGTGTTAGGTGAACGCGCAGCGACGGGTTGCCGTATTCTGAGAACCCGTTGTCGATGAAGAAGGAGCCATTGCGGGCAAAGGCGTCGCTCATCGCCTGGAAGATGTAGCCGTCGATGATGAAGGGGGCTGGTACGGCGAGGCTCAGCGCGCCGATCAGCCAGAGGAGCGCAATGGCACCGGCCGTGGCGATCTCGGGTTCCGATCGGATGCGTTGCGCCAACCCCGCCCTCTGGGCGCCATCGCGCATGGCCATCCTCCCGTTCCCTGTGCCCACGCAGCGCCCCCAGACCCAGGCCAAACCCTGCGCCATAACGCGCTTGAGGACCTGCCCCAGCAGCGCACGCTAGTCTCCTGAATGAGCGGCACCATGGCAGCCTGCAGGGGGTGAGGGAAGGGCGGTGGTGGCGTGGAGACCCTCGCGGCCGCGCCCCGCGTTCGCCTCCGCTGGGTAAGGGGGGTCTGCGCATCCTAAGCGTTCAGTAAACTTGTCAGGCTGGCATCTCCCGGGAGCCTTGGCTAAACCCCCCAGCGTCATGCCACGGTTCTCGCGGCCACAACGTCTGTTCGGAGGGATCCCAGCTTTGGATGTTAGGCAGTTTGATAAGACGAAGCTCGTCAGCCGCCATGTGACGGAGGGGCCGAGCCGCGCGCCGCATCGCTCCTACTACTATGCCATGGGGCTGACGGAGGCGGAGATCCACCGCCCCTTCGTCGGTGTCGCCACCTGCTGGAACGAAGCCGCGCCTTGCAACATCGCGCTCAACCGCCAGGCCCAGGCTGTGAAGCTGGGTGTGAAGGAGGCGGCGGGCACGCCGCGCGAGTTCACCACCATCACGGTCACCGACGGTATTGCCATGGGCCATGAAGGCATGCGCGCCTCGCTCGCCTCGCGCGAGGCCATCGCCGATACGGTCGAGCTGACGATGCGCGGCCATGCCTATGACGCGGTGGTGGGCCTTGCGGGTTGTGACAAGAGCCTGCCGGGCATGATGATGGCCATGGTGCGGCTCAACACGCCGTCGGTCTTTCTCTATGGCGGTTCGATCCTGCCCGGCCGCGTTGCCCATGGTGCGGATGTGCCGGCAGAGTTCGCAGGGCGCGATCTGACCGTGCAGGACATGTTCGAGGCCGTGGGGCGCCATCAGGGCGGGAACCTCACCGATGCAGCGCTCGCCGTCCTCGAGCGCGTGGCCTGCCCGTCCGAGGGCGCCTGCGGCGGCCAGTTCACCGCCAACACCATGGCCTGCGTGTCCGAAGCGATCGGCCTCGCGCTGCCGAACTCGGCCGGTGCGCCCGCGCCCTACCAGTCGCGCGATCAATATGCCGAGGCCTCGGGCCGCGCGGTGATGGGTCTTCTCGCCCAGAGCATCCGCGCCCGCGACATCGTCACCCGCGAGAGCATCGAGAATGCCGCGCGCGTCGTGGCGGCAACGGGCGGGAGCACCAACGGCGGGCTCCACCTGCCGGCTATCGCCCATGAGGCGGGCATCGAGTTCACGCTCGAGGACTTCTGCGACATCTGCCGCGACACGCCGTACTTTGTCGACCTGAAGCCGGGCGGTACCTACGTCGCCAAGGACCTTTGGGAGGTCGGCGGTGTCATGGTCGTGATGAAGGAGCTCATGAAGGCGGGGCTCCTCCATGGCGATTGCATCACCGCCACGGGCCGCACGATGAAGGAGAACCTGGCCGATATCGCCGGCGAGGCCGATGGCAAGGTGATCCACCCGATCGAAAAGCCGCTCTCGACCTGGGGCGGTGTGGTGGGTCTCAAGGGCAATCTCGCCCCCGAGGGCGCCATCGTGAAGGTCGCGGGCATGCAGAGGCTGAAGTTCGAGGGCCCCGCGCGGGTCTTCGAATGCGAGGAGGATGCCTTCGCCGCCGTGCAGAAGCGCGAATATGAGGAGGGCGAGGTCATCGTCATCCGCAACGAGGGCCCCAAGGGCGGCCCCGGCATGCGTGAAATGCTGGCCACAACCGCGGCGATCAGCGGCCAGGGCATGGGCAAGAAGGTCGCGCTCATCACCGACGGGCGCTTCTCCGGTGCCACCCGCGGCTTCTGCGTCGGCCATGTGGGGCCAGAGGCGGCCGTTGGCGGTCCCATCGCACTGATCGAGAACGGCGACATCATCCAGATCGACGCCAAGAAGGGCACGATCAAAGTGAAGCTGACGGCCAAGGAGCTCAAGGATCGGGCCAAGGCTTGGAAGGCCAAGCCCCCGCGCGAGACGATCTATGGCTCGGGCGCGATCTGGAAGTTTGCCCAGCTCGTCGGCTCGACGCGCAACGGCGCCGTGACCCATCCGGGCGGCGCTGGGGAGCGTCACGTCTACGCCGACCTGTGAGCCGGCGCGTGCCTCAACGGTGGAGCTCCTTGTCGGTGGCGCTGGGGCGGTGGGCGCGGACGGCGATCCGTCGCGGTCTGCCGCTCCTGCTCGTGCCAGCGGTGCTGACAGGCTGCATGATCACACCGGGCGCGCCGACACTCGATGCCGAGCTTGAGCGCCTGCGCAGCAAGGGTGATTTCGCGCTCGTCTCCTCCTCGCCCCTCGAGGCGGTGATCGCGGCGCGTGGGCGTGAGGTCGTGGTGAGCCCAGGCGAGGGCTCCTGCATCCATGAAGAGGCCATCGATCTGGGGGAGAGCTCGGCCTTCCTGCTCTTCACCGACTGTCACATCGCGCTCGGGCCGAGCAAGGGTGTGCCCTCCGCCAACGGCCAGCGCCTGCATCTCTCCCCCGCCTTCCCCGGTCTCGTCACCGTTTCGGTGGCCAGCGAGCGGCGGGGGCTGATCCGCGATCTCGAGGCCTTCCTGCAAAGCGCTGACGGACGGGCGCAGCTGGCCCGCGATGCGGGTGGCGCCGTGGAGATCCTGGAGATGCGCGAGGTGGACGATGCCCTCTATGTCCATGCGCGCACGCTCAACGACGACATGCCCCTTCTCAGCGCCGATTTCTGGCGCGCCTTTGCCGAGATCAACGATCGCCTAGTGCTCGTGACGGTGAGCGGTTTTCGCGCCAATGCGCCGGGCTCAGAGGTGATGTTCGAGGAGCTGGCGCGCCAGGTCACGGCCCTAAGGGCAGGCAACGGGCAAGGCGCGAGCGGAACGCTTGTTCGCCGCTCCGTGCTGCCGACGCCGACGCAGACACGCGAGGTCGAGGCCGAGGCGGCAGAAATCATCGCGACGTCGGCGGATCCAAGCCCTGATGCGGAGGCTGCGACGAGCGCGGAAGCTCTGGCCCAGCTGACGTTGGAGGCGCTGGAGAGCACGGTCCCAAACGCGAGACCGGCGGCCGAGGGTGGCGCCGAGGGGGGCGGACAGGCTGAGCGCGTCGGGACGGATCGCAGCATGCCGCTGCCCCCGGAACGGCGCACGGCGACGAAGAGCGAGGCGGTGACGGGACCTGGAGCCGCGGGGGTTGAAGCAGGATCCGCCGCGCCGCCGCGCGCGCCCCGGGCGCCCCCGCGCCGTCCCCGCGCCTAGCGCGCAGCAGCGCCGGGAGGTGCCCCACCCGCGGGGACGACGGGGATGGGCGCTCAGATGTCGAGATCGATCCAGACGGGGACGTGGTCCGAGGGCTTTTCGCGGCCGCGCATGCCGGCCTCGACCCCGCTGCCGACCAGCCGATCCGCGGCCTGAGGGCTGAGCAGAAGGTGGTCGATCCGGATACCGTCGTTCCGGTCCCAGGCGCCGCCCTGGTAGTCCCAGAAGGTGAAGACCTCATCGGCCTGGCTGACCTCGCGCGTTGCGTCATGCAGGCCGAGGTGGCAGAGGCTGCGCCAGGCGGCACGGGTCTCCGGCAGATGGAGCGCATCCTCGATCCATTTCTCGGGATGCATGGCGTCGCGCGGCTCGGGGATGGCGTTGTAATCGCCGGCAAAAATCGTGGGCTGCTCCTCGGTGAGCATCGCTTCGACGCGGGTCTGCATGCGCGCCATCCAGGCGAGCTTGTAGTCGTACTTCGGGCCCGGCGCGGGATTGCCGTTGGGCAGGTAGAGGCCGCAGAGACGCACAGCACCCTTGTCCCCGAAGACCGTGCCCTCGATCCAGCGGGCCTGCTCATCGGTCTCATCCCCGGGCAGGCCGCGGACCACATCCTCGATCCTGCCCTTCGAGAGGATCGCGACGCCGTTGAAGCTCTTCTGGCCGTGGGTCTCGATGGTGTAGCCGCATTCTTCCACCGCTTCGCGCGGGAAGGTCTCGTCGGTGGATTTCAGTTCCTGCAGCACCGCCGCATCCGGCGAACTGTCACTCAGCCAGGCCTGCAGGAGCGGCAACCGCGCCTTGATGCCGTTGATGTTCCAGGTCGCAATCCGCATGGGTGCATGGAGGACAGACGGTGCGGGGCTGTCAAGCGCTTGGCTGGAGACGCCGGCCTGCCGAGCCGCCAACCCGTGCCGGGCCGACCCACCGGGGGCGTGGAGCCCCCGCTGGGCCGTTCGGGCCAAGCCCTCAAGCCTGCGGGATGGCCCGGAGGCCGCGGCGCCTGCAGCGGATGCGACGCGCGCCCTGTGGCGTCGTCAGACCGAGAAGGAGGTGCCGCAGCCGCAGGTGGAGGTGGCGTTGGGGTTCTCGACCGAGAACCTTGCGCCGATCAGTTCGTCTTTGAAGTCGATCACGGAGCCTGCGAGGAAGGGGAGGCTCTCGGCATCGACGACGACCCGGTTCTCTCCCGGTCCGGCGATGATGATGTCCGTCTCCGCGACGGTCTCTTCGAGGGCGAATTCATATTGGAAGCCGGAGCAGCCGCCGCCGAGCACAGCGACGCGCAGCATCGCCGCCGGCGCACCGGCAGCCTCGGCGATCTCGGCCAGGCGCGCATAGGTGCGGGCTGTCACGCCGATCTCACCGGCCTCGGCCGCGATCGGCGAGGGGCCGGTGCCGTGGCTGCCGGGCATGAGCTCCGGCTCGGACGTCGCACCGGGCAGGGAAAAGGCCATGTTGCGTCTCCGCTCACGTTCCTCGCGCGTTCCGGCTGATCCGCCGTCGCGCCTGTGCTAGCCCCCAAAATATGGGTCGGGGCAGGGGGTGCAAGGGTTAGCGCGCCAAGCGCCGATCTGCCGGCCGAGGAGACGCCATGCATCGCCAGCCGCCATCGCCCTTTGCCGTACGTGCCGAGGCCTCGCGCGGGCGGCTCCATGACGAGCCGACGAGCCCGCATCGCTCGCCCTTTCAGCGCGACCGCGACCGGATCATCCACGCCTCTGCCTTCCGCCGGCTGAAGCACAAGACCCAGGTCTTTGTCGAGCATGAGGGCGACTATTACCGGACCCGGCTGACCCACAGCCTGGAGGTGGCGCAGATCGCGCGCACCGTCGCCCGGGTCTTCGCGCTGGACGAGGATCTGGCGGAGGCTGTGGCGCTGGCCCATGACCTCGGCCACACGCCGTTCGGGCATACGGGCGAGGATGCGCTGCACGATTGCATGGCTGCGTTCGGGGGCTTCGATCACAACGCCCAGGCGCTGCGGATCGTGACGGTGCTCGAGAGCAACTACGCGGGCTTCGATGGGCTCAATCTCGCTTGGGAAACGCTGGAAGGGATCGCCAAGCACAACGGGCCGCTGACCGAGACCGCGGGGGATTGCGCGCATCTGCCGCTCGCGATCCGGGAGTATGACGCGGTTCAGGATCTTTGGCTGCACACCCATGCCTCGGCGGAGGCGCAGGTGGCGGCCCTCTCGGACGATATTGCCTATGTGAACCACGATCTGGCCGATGGGCTGCGCGCGGGGCTTTTCACGGAGGCCGAGGCGGTCGCGCTGCCGCGGATCGGGGCCTGCTACGCGGCGGTCGATGCGGCCTGGCCTGAGCTCGAGCCCAAACGGCGCCGGCACGAGGCGCTGCGGCGTGTCTTCAGCCTGATGGTCGACGATCTTCTGGCCGAGACACGGGCGCGGCTTGAGGCGCTCGCCCGTGAGGGCGCGAGCTCGGATACCGTACGCCATGCCGGACGGCCCGTTGTGGCCTTTAGCGCGGCGCTGGCGGAGGATATCCGGACCATCAAGGCCTTCCTGTTCCGCCGGATGTATCGCCACTATCGCGTCAGGCGCATGCGGCTGAAGGCGGCGCGGGTGGTGCGCGAGCTCTTCCAGATCTTCATGGACGATCCTGGGCTTATGCCCGATGAGTGGTATGCCGCGGCCGCGCAGGCGGGCGACGAGGCCCACCGTGCGCGTGTCATTGCCGATTACATCGCAGGCATGACGGACCGGTTTGCCATCGACGAACACCGGGTTCTGACGGATCCGGCGGCGCTTGCATGAGAGCCGGGGGACGACGCCAGGGCGTTGCTTTTGCGCGCGGGCTTTTGTGTCCGGAGCGTCTCTGTCCCGTTTGCGGCTCAACCCGCTCTGCCTGCATGCTCTGTTGCGCCCTGTCGGCCCCGTGCTATGCGCTCTCGGCGACGGGTCGTCGCGTTTTTTTGCTCGCACCGCGGACCGACCATGAACCTCTTTGCCGAGATCAGAACACTTACCCTCGATTGCCTCGCTGCCATGATGGCGGAGGGCGCGCTGCCTGAGGGTCTTGCTTTGGACAACGTCACCGTCGAGCCGCCGCGCGATGCTGCTCATGGGGATATGGCGACCAATGCGGCCATGGTGTTGGCCAAGCCCGCCGGGATGAAGCCGCGGGCGATTGCGGAGGGGCTGTCTGCTCGCCTGGCCGAGGATCCGCGGATTGCGAGCGCTGAGGTCGCTGGCCCCGGCTTTATCAACCTGCGCCTGGCGCCTGCTGCCTGGCATAGCGTGCTTGAGGCTATCCTCACGGGACCCGAGGCGTTTGGCCGCTCAACGGCGGGGGCGGGCCGGAAGGTGAATGTCGAGTTCGTCTCCGCCAATCCGACAGGGCCCCTTCATGTGGGTCACACCCGTGGTGCCGTCTTCGGCGATGCCTTGGCGCGGCTTCTCGATTTCGCCGGCTGGGCGGTGACGCGGGAGTATTACATCAACGACGGCGGCGCCCAGGTCGATGTGCTCGCCCGGTCGGTCTATCTGCGCTACTGCGAGGCACTGGGGCGGGAGATCGAGATCCCCGCCGGTCTCTATCCGGGCGACTACCTCGTGCCCGTGGGCCAGGCGCTCGCCGAGCGCTATGGCCAGCGGCTCTTCAATGCGCCCGAAGAGGAGTGGCTGCCTGAGTTTCGCGAGGCCGCCATCGAGGCCATGTTGGTCACGATCCGCGACGATCTTGGCGCGCTCGGCGTGCATATGGACGTCTACTTCTCGGAGAAATCGCTCTATGGCACCGGCCGGATCGAGGCGACGTTGGAGGCGCTCGATGGCAAGGGGCTGATCTATCAGGGCGTGCTCCAGCCGCCGAAGGGCAAGACCCCAGAGGACTGGGAGCCGCGGCCGCAGACGCTGTTCCGCTCGTCGGACTATGGCGACGATACCGACCGTCCGATCCGTAAGGCTGACGGGAGCTGGACCTATTTCGCGCCCGATATCGCCTATCACAAGGACAAGCTCGACCGGGGTTTCGACCTGTTGATCGACGTGCTCGGCGCGGACCACGGCGGCTATGTCAAACGCATGAAAGCGGCCGTTGCGGCGCTCTCTGACAACCATGTCGATCTGGACGTGAAGCTCTGCCAGCTCGTGCGTCTTTTCAAAGACGGCGAGCCCTTCAAGATGTCGAAACGAGCAGGCCGGTTTGTTACACTGCGGGACGTTCTGGACGAGGTCGGTCCCGATGTGACGCGGTTTGTCATGCTTATGCGGAAGAATGACGCACCGCTTGATTTCGACTTTACCGCAGCCTTGGAGCAGAGCCGGGAGAACCCGGTCTGGTATGTGCAATACGCCTTCGCGCGCATTCGTTCCTTGCAGGAAAAGGCTGAAACGGCAGGTATTTCGCGCGAAACTGCACCAGAACGCTACAATGAAGTGTTGTCATTGCTCCAGCATTCAGCAGAACTCGCACTGGTTGCAAAACTGGCGGCATTCCCACGTGTGGTTGAAAGTGCCGCTCTGCATCACGAGCCGCACAGGGTTGCATTTTATCTTTACGATCTAGCCTCAGAATTCCACGGGTTCTGGAACTTGGGGCAAGACGAGCCCAGTCTGCGTATGGTAAGAGAGCACGAGCAGGAGATTTCGAAGGCGAGGCTCTGTCTTGCGCGAGGAGTTGCGACAGTGGTTTCGTCTGGTCTCGGTATCCTTGGTGTCGCACCGATTGATGTGATGAAATGAAGCGACGGTCAGTCGCTGCGTGTTGAGAGGGATCATTCCAACTCCGCGCTGACGGGGACGGGACCGAAGGGAGAGGGCATGCCGGCCTATTACGACGAAGAGGAGAGCTTCCACGCAGGTGGGGGTGACGGCAGAGGCGGGCGCGGCCTGTCTCGCATCCTCGGCGCCGTAGCAGCCATCGCCGTGATCGGCGGTGGGGGGTACATGGCATGGAACCTGGGCAGCCAAGAGGCGGATGAGGTGCCGGTGATCCGCGCCGCCGCAGGCCCGGCCAAGACCCAACCCGAGAACGCCGGTGGGGCCGAGACGCGGCACACGGATATCAGCGCCTTTGACGTCGCTGAAGGCAGCAGCGATGCCACGGCTGAGGTCCGCGATGCCCCCGCCCCCGGCGCCCCGACCGATGAAGATCGCCCGATGAGCCAAGTGGCCGCCGTCGCAGCGGTGCAGCCGCCCACAGTCGGCGAGGCCGCTGCTGAAGGCGCGAGCACCGCGGGCAGCCTTGGTGCCAACCTCGGTTTCGGCCCGGGCAGCGTGCAGAGCGGGGGCAATTTCTTCGCGACCCGACCCGCGCGTCCGTCGAGCGAGCCGGGCGGCCAACAGATCGCGGCACTGAACCTCGACGACGATGCCCTTTTCCCGGCGCCCGAAGCGATGGAGCCGCCCAAGGTCCAGCGCTTGATCAAATCCGAGGCCGAGCTTCTGCGCACCGTGCGCCCCCGCAGCAGGGTGACCGTCAACCGCGCCGAGCCGGTGCCGCCCGTCGGTGAAGGCAGCGAGGTGGCGCCGCCATTCGCGCCCTTCGTACGCGCTCGTCCCAGCGATCTGGAACAGCGCATCGCCCGCAACACCACAGAGCAGGCCGGTGCAAATGCGGAGCTGCTTCGCAAGGCCGAGCGCTCGCCCGTGCAGATCCAGCTCGGCGCGTTCCCAGAGCTGTCGACGATCGAGCAGGAGTGGATGCGCATCAGCATCGCTAACAGCGACATTCTCTCGGGCCTCGCACTCGCCGTGCAGCAGACGATCTCGGGCGGTGTGACCTACTATCGCCTGCGCGTCGGCCCCTTCCGGGACGGACATCAGGCCAATACAGTCTGTCAGGCCCTCAAGGCCCGGGGCTACGACTGCCTTGTCGCCATCAACACGGAAAAGCGCGGCTGACTGTGAACGGCGATCCTCTCGGCCGAGACCTGGCCAGCGCGCGCGCCGGATCGACGCCAGCTGCCTTCATCACAGGCCTCTCCGGACCCGTCCTCACAGCCGCTGAGGCGCAATTCCTGCGTGACGCTGATCCCTGGGGCCTCATTCTCTTCGCCCGCAATGTCGAGACGCCGGAGCAGGTCGCGCGCCTCGTTGCCGACGCGCGCGCCGCCCTCGGGCGCAATACGCCCTGTCTGATCGATCAGGAGGGCGGTCGCGTCGCGCGGCTGCGCCCACCCCATTGGCTCGGCTGGCCGCCAGTGCGTGAGACCGTCGAGCACCTCGGTCCCCAGCGGGCGGCCTATGCGCTGGAGCTGCGCTTCCGGCTGATTGCGAGCGAGCTTCGCGATGCGGGCATCGATGTCGACTGCATGCCGCTCCTGGATGTGCCCCAGCCTGGCGCCCATGAGATCATCGGCAATCGGGCCCTTGGCGAGGATCCAGCGCTCGTCGCCGCCCTCGGCGCCGCCGTCTGCCAAGGCCTGCGCGCCGGCGGCGTCCTGCCTGTGATCAAGCACCTGCCGGGCCACGGGCGAGCGGGTGTCGATAGTCACGCAGGCCTGCCTGTCGTTACAGCCTCACGTGAAGCGCTGGAGACCGATTTTGCCGCCTTCCGTCCGCTCGCCCACGAAGCGCTGGGGATGACGGCGCATATCGTCTTCACCGAGATTGACCCGGATGCCTGCGCCACCCTTTCCCCTAAGGCCATCCGCCTCATTCGTCAGGACATCGGCTTTGATGGCTGCTTGATGACCGATGATCTGTCCATGCAGGCGCTTAGCGGCCCGATGCGCGCCCGAGCCGAGAACGCAGTCGCTGCAGGGTGTGACCTCGTGCTCCACTGCAATGGAAAACTCGAGGAGATGGAGACAGTCGCAGCCGGCGTCCCCCGCCTCGCCGGCGAGGCGCAGCGTCGCGCCCATGCCGCCGAAGCCGCCCGCAGCGCAGCCGGCCCATTTGACGCAGCCGCCGCGCTGGCCGAATATCGCGCGATGACCGGCGAACCCGCGTGAGCCATTGGCACCCCAGGTTGATTTCGACAGCGGCCCTCTCAACGGGCTGAGCGAGGAGGACGAGGCGACCTCGGCCCTCCTGACGGTATCGCTCGACGGTTTTGAAGGGCCGATCGATCTGCTGCTCGATATGGCGCGGCGCCAGAAGGTGGATCTGCGCCGCATCTCCGTCCTCGCCCTCGCCGAGCAATACCTTGGTTTCGTTGCG